>JBBQZG010000054.1:0-18345 GCA_038207945.1 Burkholderiales bacterium | reverse complement strand
CGTACATTCGCAGGGTGCCACACTGCCGCAACCCATCCGCCGGATGGTTTCAACACCGCTATTAAATTTATAGCTCTTGACGCTTACTAAACAAGGGCTACAAGCCATTTTTATATATATTTCTGGCAAATTGCGTCTTTTAACGGCCCCACGCGTCTCCACTGGCATGAACACACTCACCGCACCCCGCAAACCCTGGCCCACGCGCCAACCCATTCTGTTCCTGATTCTGGCCGCCCTGCTATGGCTGGGGCTCTACCACACGCTGGTTCCCGCGTCTGAAGCCTTGGTGGCGGCCCTGCCGGTCGACCGCGCCAGCCATTTGGGCGGCGCGCTGCAATTTTTCTTTTACGACACGCCAAAAGTTTTGATGCTGCTGACTGCCGTGGTGTTTGTCATGGGCATGGTCAACAGTTATTTCACGCCCGAGCGCACCCGTGCCCTGCTGGCCGGGCGCAGTGAGGGCGTGGCCAACGTGATGGCGGCAAGCCTTGGCATCGTGACGCCGTTTTGCTCCTGCTCGGCCGTGCCGCTGTTCATTGGTTTTGTGCAGGCCGGTGTGCCGCTGGGCGTGACGTTTTCGTTCTTAATCTCGGCCCCGATGGTCAACGAGGTGGCGCTGACCCTGCTGTTTGGCATGTTTGGCTGGAAAGTGGCGCTGCTGTATTTGGGCCTGGGGTTGACCGTGGCGATTGTGGCGGGCTGGGTCATTGGCCGCCTCAAGATGGAAGCCTATCTGGAAGACTGGGTGCGTGACATGCCCAAGATGTCAGCCGACTTTGAAGCCACCGGCATGACGCTGGGTGACCGCATTCAAGGTGGCTTTGCGGCGGTAAAAGAGATCGTCGGCAAGGTCTGGCCGTACATTTTGGGTGGCATTGCGCTGGGTGGCTTAATTCACGGCTATGTGCCTGAAGAATTCATGGCCAGTTTCATGGGCAAAGAGGCCTGGTGGAGCGTGCCTTTGGCGGTCATCATGGGTGTACCGATGTACACCAACGCGGCAGGCGTGATCCCGATCGTGCAGGCCCTGCTGGCCAAGGGTGCGGCACTGGGCACGGTGCTGGCGTTCATGATGAGTGTGATTGCGCTCTCTTTGCCCGAGATGATCATCTTGCGCAAGGTGCTTAAAGTGCGGCTGATTGCCACCTTTGTGGCCGTCGTGGCCAGCGGCATCTTGCTGGTCGGGTTGGTGTTCAACGCGGTGCTTTAACCGCAATTTTTTAACGATGACAGAATTTTTACAACCAGGAGACTTCATGACAAAACGACTATTTGCCCTTGCCACCTTGGCCACCAGCCTGCTCACCCTGCCCGCCTGGGCGGTTGAGGTCAGCTTTAAACCGGTGGCAGAAGGCGTTTATGCCTACATTGGTGACCTTGAGGGGCGCAACTACGACAACGAAGGGCTCAACGCCAACATTGGCTTGGTTGTGACGCCGACCGGTGCCGTGCTGATCGACAGTGGTTCGAGCTTTCAGGTGGCGGCCAAGATCGACGCGGCGGTCAAAAAAGTGACCACACAGCCCATCAAATGGGTCATCAATACCGGTGGGCAAGACCACCGTTGGCTGGGCAACGGCTACTTCAAGGCCAAGGGGGTTGAGACCATCGCCCACATCGACGCCCAAGCCGACATGGCGGCCCGCTCCGGCATGCACATGGAAGGCCTGAAGGTGTTGAAAGAGCGCCTTGACGGCACCGTACCTACCTTGCCCACGCGCTTCGTCACCGGGCCTGACACGCGCCTGGAACTGGGCGGTACGGTGATTGAGCTCAAGCACGCGCACGGCGGCCACACGCCGGGCGACACCATGGTCTGGCTACCGCAAAAAAACCTGATGTTCAGTGGCGATGTGGTCTATGTGGACCGCACTTTGGGCTTGATTGAGGTGAGTTCCAGCAAAACCTGGCTGGCGTCGTTTGCCGTGATTGACGCGCTCAAACCTCAGATCATCGTGCCGGGCCATGGCAACGTGACGAATCTGGCCACCGCGCAAGCCCACACCCGCGACCTGCTATTGGCCCTGCGCGCCCACATGAAAAAAGCCGTCAACGACGGCGTGGACATCAGCGCTGCGGTCAAGAGCTTTAATGGCAAGCCATTTGCCCACCTGAAGCACGCGGATGTGTGGATTCCGCAACTGGCCAACCAGACTTACCTGGAAATGGAGCGCGAATAATTTATATAAAAGAGGGCTCTAGCCCTTATGTATATTGCGTGAACAGCTATTATTTTTGAAAGAGAACAGCATGGACATCAAAGTACTCGGCAGCGGTTGCGCCAACTGCAAAACCACCATCGCACTGATTGACCAAATCGCCAAAGCCAAAAGCGTTGACGTCACACTGAGCAAGGTTGAAGAACTGCGCGACATCATGGCTTATCGCGTGATGAGCACGCCCGGCGTGGTCATCAACGGTAAAGTCGTGCATGCCGGCGGCGTACCCAGCCGCGACAAAATCGAGGCCTGGCTGGCTACCGCTTAAAGCCAAAACCATTCACCCGCTCCAGCAGGGCACTTAAAGGATTTCATGGCCCACGACCACGACCACGCACCCGCCAACTTCAACCGCGCCTTTGCCATTGGCATTGTGCTCAACCTGGGCTTTGTCGGCATTGAGGCGTTTTATGGCTGGCAAGTTAACTCGCTGGCCTTGCTGGCCGATGCCGGCCATAACCTGAGCGACGTGGCGGGCCTGGTGCTGGCCTGGGGCGGTGCGCTGGCGATCAAGCTGCAACCCAACGCGCGCCACACCTATGGCTGGAAGCGCGCCACCATTCTGGCGGCCTTTGCCAACGCCTTGCTGCTGCTGGTGGCCATGGGTGGCCTGGCCTGGGAGGCCGTTGGGCGGCTCATGTCTGATGAAGTCTCATTGCAAGAACAAGGCGTCACCATCATGGTGGTGGCGGGCATTGGCATTGTGGTCAACACCGCCACGGCACTGCTCTTCATGCGCGGCAGCAAAAACGACCTCAACATTCGCGGCGCCTTCATGCACATGGCGGCCGACGCGCTGGTGTCTGCCGGTGTGGTGATTGCGGGCGCCTTGACGCTGTGGCAGGGCTGGACCTGGCTTGACCCGGTGGTGAGTTTAGGCATCGCCGCCGTGATTTTGTGGGGCACCTGGGACTTGTTCAAACAATCCTTGCACATGCTGTTTGACGGTGTGCCCGAACACATCGACCCCTACGCGGTGCATGACCTGCTGGCCGCATTGCCTGGCGTTGAAAAAGTGCATGACCTGCACATCTGGGCAATGGGCACCTCGCAGGTGGCGCTCACCGCCCATCTGGTCATGCCCGCGGGCAATGCAGACGATGCGTTTCTGGCCGAGGCCACCGATCAGTTGCATGACCGCTTTGAGATCACCCATGTGACACTGCAAGTGGTCAAGGCGCCGTTTTCACCCGGTTGCGTCACGATGCCGGTGTCTGACAAGGCCAAGCCGACTGAGGCAGAATCGTGCCATGTTCATAGCTTGCACGACAGTCATGAGGGTCACCACCACGCCCATTGACCGTGAAGACTGGCTTGTGAACCGTTTTGCACCCTGACGAGCCATATGACCCCAACCTCTTCCACCGAGCCATCCCTTAGCACCGCTGAGGCGCTCAACCGCGACTGCTTTTGCCGCACCCTGAACATGGAGCGCCTGCGCGAGCAGCTTGAAAGCGACCCCAGTCTGAAAGGGATGATGGAAAGTATCACGCAAACGCGGCCCAATCTGTTTTCGTCAACGGTGGTGTTTGTGTCACATGAGGTACAGCGGCAAATTGAGGCCACAGTGTGGGCGATTGAGCGCGTGGTCGCCCTGCCCGGCTACCAGGCGCAAGCCCTGGCCCGGGCAAACGCCAGCGCACAGCATGACTTTGGCCCGCTGGGGGCGTGCATGGGCTACGACTTTCACTTAAGCGCCAATGGCCCCCAACTCATCGAGATCAACACCAATGCCGGTGGCCTGCTGCTCAACGTGGCGCTGGCGCGTGCGCAAGAGGCCTGCTGCGACGAGATGGATTGGGCGTTTCCGTCCAACCCGCGTCGCGATAACCTGAAAAACAATGTCTTCGACATGTTTGCGGCCGAGTGGCAGTTGCAGCGCGGCGCCGCACCCTGGCGTTCGGTGGTGATCGTTGACCACGCGCCATTTGAGCAATACCTGGCCCCTGAGTTCGAGTTGTTTCGCCAGATGTTTGCCCAGCACGGCATCACCGCAACCATTGCCGACCCGTCAGAACTGTCCTGGCAAAACGGCAAGTTCTTGCATCAGGGCGTACCCGTGGACATGGTCTACAACCGGCTCACCGACTTTTACCTGACAGATCCCGCCCACCTGGCCCTGCGCCAGGCGCATGAAGCCAACGGCGTGGTGCTGACGCCGCACCCGCGTGCCCACGCGTTGCTGGCTGACAAGCGCAACCTGATTGCCCTGAGCCAAAGTGAGCTGCTGCTGGCCTGGGGCGCATCTGCGACCGACCGCAAGTTGCTCTCTGACAACGTGCCCGCCACGCGCCTGGTCACCCCTGAACGCGCTGATGAGCTTTGGGCGCAGCGTCGCCAGTTGTTTTTTAAACCGGTGGCCGGTTACGGTGCCAAAGCGGCTTACCGCGGCGACAAGCTCACCAAACGTGTCTGGGGCGAAATTCTGGAAAGCGATTTTGTCGCCCAGGCCCTGGTGCCGCCTAGCGGGCGAAATATTGAAGTCGATGGTGTGCAGACCGATTTGAAGTTTGACATCCGCGCCTACACCTATGCCGGTCAGGTGCAGTTGTTGGCGGCACGCATGTATGCCGGGCAAACCACCAACTTTCGCACCCAGGGCGGCGGTTTTGCGCCGGTGATTGTGGTGCCCTCGCCTGCACTGGCACTTGCCGAAGGAGCGCATTGATGTGTGGCATTTGCGGTGAATTGCGCTTTGATGGCGCTGCGCCAGACATGGCGGCCCTCGCACGCATGTCAGACAAGCTGGCGCGCCGGGGGCCGGATCACACCGGCATTTACCAGGACGGTCCGCTGGCCTTTGGCCACCGGCGGCTGTCCATCATTGACTTGTCAGCCCATGCGAACCAGCCCATGGTGGATGCTGCACTGCAACTCACGCTGGTGTTCAACGGCACCCTTTACAACTACCGCGAGCTGCGCGCCGAGCTGCAAGCCAAGGGCTACCGGTTTTTCTCGGAAGGCGACAGCGAAGTCATCCTGAAAAGTTACCACGCCTGGGGCGAACAGTGCGTGACACGCTTCAAAGGCATGTTTGCCTTTGCCATCTGGGACCAGCACCGCAAGCAGTTGTTTCTGGCGCGTGACCGCTTTGGCATCAAGCCGCTTTACCTTAACCAAACCGGCCATCGCCTGCGGTTTGCCTCCAGCCTGCCTGCCTTGCTGGCCGGCGGCGGCGTCGACACCACACTGGATGCGGTTGCCCTGCACCACCACTTCACCCTGCACACCGTGGTGCCGGCACCGCGCACCATTCTCAAAGGCGTACGCAAACTACCACCCGCCTCCACGCTGCGCATCGACCCTGATGGCAGCATCACCGAGCAGGTGTACTGGACGCTCGACGCCACTCGGCCTGACAAGCCGCTGTCTGAAGCCGAGTGGCTGGCCGCCACCCGCGAGCAACTGGCCCAAAGCGTGAAACGCCGTCTGCTGGCGGCTGACGTGCCAGTGGGTGTGCTGCTCTCAGGCGGGCTTGATTCGAGCCTGCTGGTGGGCCTGCTGGCCGATCAGGTCAAAGACCTGCGCACCTTCTCGATTGGTTTTGAGGACCTGGGCGGCGGCGCGGAAAAAGCCGACGAGTTTGAATACTCTGACCAGGTCGCCCAGCACTTTCACACCCGCCACCGCCAATACAGCATTCCCAACCACGAGGTGATGCAACGCTTGCCAGAGGCGGTTGAGCAAATGACTGAACCGATGGTGAGCCATGATGTGATCGCGTTCTATTTGCTGGCCGAGCGGGTCTCCAAAGAGGTCAAGGTGGTGATGTCGGGTCAGGGCGCTGACGAGGTGTTTGGCGGTTACTTCTGGTACCCCAAGATGGACGCCGCAGCGGGCACGCCACTGGAGCGCTTCAGCCAGCACTACTTTGATCGTGACCACACGGAATACCTGCAGATGATCACCCCGGCCTATCAGGTGGGCGATGTCACGTCGGATTTGATTGCCGCCGAACTCGCCAAGCCGCGAGCCGACACCTTTCTGGACCAGGTCTGGCGGCTTGATGCCACCGCGCTGATCGTCGATGACCCAGTCAAACGCGTCGACAACATGCCCATGGCCTGGGGGCTGGAGGTGCGCACACCGTTTCTGGACCACGAACTGGTGGAGCTGGCGGCGCACATGCCGCCCGAACTCAAGCTCAAAGAAGGCGGCAAGTTTCCTCTGAAAGCCATTTCACGCGGGCTGATCCCTGATTCGGTGATCGACCGGCCCAAAGGGTATTTTCCGGTGCCCGCGCTCAAATACGTTCGCGGACCGTTTTTGGAGATGATGCGTGGCATTTTGATGTCCGACGCCTGCATCCAGCGCGGCCTGTACCAGCGCAGCTATGTCGACAAATTGCTGGCCAACCCGGAAGCCCCCGAGCACTTCACCCGCATCAACGGCAGCAAGTTGTGGCACCTGGCGCTGCTGGAATGGTGGTTGCAGGTGCATGTGGATGGCTTGTTACCCGCTTGACCCATTGCTTTTAAGTCGACACGTCAGGCCGGTTTAGCGTGGTTCTGCCCGTAGAATCCGTCCTCATAAGAGTAAAAATACGCCGACAGCGTTGGGTCGGGATTGTTTGACTTTCCTAGCCATCAATAGGCACTGAGATTCCTGTGACCATCGAGCATGCGTTGGCGCCGGGTGCGTTTTCCTATGACGGACACTGAAAATTCCTTGTTGATTCGTCTGGCGATGGCTGTGCTCGTCGTCGCCGCCGGCGTGGGCTTTGTGGCGCTGCGCTGGGTCGCGCCAGGTCAAGCCATTGAGTTGGCGAGCGCGCTGTTGCTGGCTGTCATTCTGCTGGTGATCTTCTTTCACCAGGTCTATCAAAGCCGTCTGCGCGAATTGCGTGCGCTCAGCAACAGCCTGGCGGTTCGAACCCATGCGCTGGAACTGCGCACCGAGGAGCTCAAGCGGGCACAAGGTGTTGCCAACGTCGGCAGCTGGGTGTCAGACCTTGCGGGAAATCGGATCACCATGTCACTGCAGGCTTGCCGCATTCTGGGGTTAGCGCCAGGCCGGGTGATCAGTTACCAGGAATACCTGGCCTTGGTTCACCCGGATGACCGTGTCAGCGTGAAGCAGGCGTGGCAACTGGCTTTGAACCGGCAGGACTTCGATCACGAGCATCGGGTGATCGTGCGGGATAGTGTTCGCTGGATTCTCCAAAAAGCCGAGCTGGACTTTGATGACTCCAACCACGCGGTGAGCGCAGTGGGCACCACACAGGACATCACCGAGCTTAAATCGGCTCAGCTGGCGCTAAAAAACAGCGAGGAGCGTTACCGGACCTTGATTGAGTGGTCGCCTGAGGCCATTTTGGTGCATCGGTCAGGCAAAATTCTTTACGTCAACCCGGCAGCCATCAGGCTGTTTGGTGCATCTTATGCACAAATTTTGCTGGACACGCCCACATCGGCGTTGATTCACCCCGACTCTCTGGCCGAGCAGTCCGCGCGCATGAAAAGCATTTACAACCATGAAGCAATCCAGCCGATGGTGGAGGCCAAGTTTTTGCGACTTGACGGCAGCGTGATCGATGTGGAAGTCCAGGGCACCGCCATAGATTACGACAACGGCTTGGCCATTCATGTGGTCATTCACGACATCACTCAGCGCAAAAAAATGGAGAACCAGGTGCGCCGGCTGGCGTTTTATGACGCCCTGACGCAGTTGCCAAACCGCCGCTTGCTCACTGAGCGCTTGAGCCATGCCCTTGCCGCATGCCGCCGCAGTGGCAATTTCGGCGCGGTGATGTTCCTGGATCTGGATAACTTCAAGCCTTTGAATGACCATTTCGGACACTCCATGGGCGACTTGCTCCTGATGGAAGTGGCACGCAGACTCAAAAGTTGCGTGCGCGAGATGGACACCGTGGCACGCTTTGGCGGTGACGAATTTGTCGTGGTGGTTGAGGAACTCGCAGCCGACCGAAGCGAAGCCGAACGCCTGGCACACAGCCTGGCAGAAAAGATACGCGCCTGCCTGTCTGAACCCTACGCCCTGAAGAAACCCAATGCCGAGGGGCTAACCAGGAGCGTCACTCACCGCTGCACCACCAGCATTGGCGTGGCCATGATCGCGCGCAACGAAGACTCACCCGACGACTTGGTCAAGTGGGCGGATGCGGCCATGTACCAGGCCAAAAATGGCGGTCGCAACCAGATCAAGTTTTTCAGCGCTCGGGACGTACTGACGGCACAATTCAGCGAATAACTGACCGCGCCTGCGTCCGCTGTCACCTGCGGCGAAGCCGCAACCAGCGCTACAGCGCCCGGCCGAGCCGGGCAATGCCCTCTTCAATTTTGCTCACGTCTGCGGTCGCAAAACTCAAACGCAGCGTTGCGAGATCCGGGTCATGGGCATAAAAAGGTGCACCGGGCACAAAAGCCACGCCCTGATCAATGGCGCGTTTGGCAAATTCAGCCGCATTGGTGCCCTTGCCAGCGGCACCGGTCAACCGGGCCCAGAAAAACATGCCACCTTGCGGCTGGTTGAACTCAATGGCGTGACCCATCTCACGGCGCAAAGACTCGGCCATGACCCGCGCGCGCTCAGCGTAAGTACTACGCACCACGGCCAGCGTGTCGCCCAGCCGGTTCTGGGTAAGGTAATGGGCGCAGATGGCCTGGGTCAGGTTGCTGGTGTGGGCATCGCTGAATTGTTTGCACATGGTGGCTTTGGCCAGCAATTCGGGCGGTGCAATCATCCAGCCCACACGCAAACCCGGGCTCAAAATCTTGCTGAAGCTGCCACAGTGCGCCAGCCAGTCACGGCTGCCAGGCACGCCGTCGCTCAAAGCCAGCATGCTGGGCGGTGGCGATTGGTCAAAGTACAACTCGCCATACGGGTCGTCCTCAACCAGCAGTGTTTGTGTGCGCACGGCAATCTCCAGAATGCGCTTGCGCCGCTCAAGGCTCAACGTGGCCCCGCTGGGGTTGCCAAAGGTGGGGATCAGGTAAACCAGCTTGGGCTTGTGCGCGTCGATCAGGGCCTCCAGCTTGTCCACATCAACGCCATTGGCGTCGATCGGTGCGCCGATGATGTGCGCACCGTAAAGCCGAAAACACTGGATGGTGGCCAAAAAAGTGGGGGCCTCCACAATCACCTTGTCGCCCGGTGAAATCATGGTTTTGCCAATCAGATCAAGTGCTTGCTGGCTACCGGTGGTGACGATCAACCCATCAGGTGAGACCACTGCACCCTTGTTCGCCATGAAGGCACTGATGCCCTCACGCAGCGGCTGGTAGCCTTCGGTGGCGCCATACTGCAACACCGGGCCGGGGTTGTTGGCCAGCACCGCCTGGCTGGCCTGCGCAATGCCCTGCGCATCAAACAGCGCCGGGTCAGGAAAGCCCCCGGCAAAACTGATAATGCCAGGCTTGCCCAGCAGCTTGAACAGTTCGCGGATGGCAGAGGTTTCTACGTTTTGGAGGCGCTGGGCAAATTGCATGGATGAACTCGTGGGGTTTTAGGAAAAAAATAAACGATGCAGGCCCTGCATGCGCTCAAATGGGCAGGAACGTGTGCCTAATTGGGGTAAATTGTCTCTGATTCCATGTCGACCTCCTCACTATAAAAATATGACCGGACTTGATTCCTTTTTTGCCAGCGTCAAGCTGCCCACCATGTCCGAAGTGGCACACCAGCTTATTCAGACCCTCAATCAGGAGGAGGTCAGCGTCAGAGAGGTACGCGACATCATCGCCAACGACCCCGCCATCACGGCCAAATTGCTGCGCTTGGCCAACAGCGCGCAATTCGGCCTGCCGCGCGGTGTCAGCACGCTTGACGATGCCATTCACATGGTTGGCATGTCGGCGGTGCGTGCGTTGTCTCTGGGCGCGTGCATGAATGATGCGTTTCCTGTGCTGCCGGGGCTGAACCAGCAGGCGTTCTGGAAAAACAGCACTGCGTGCGCAGGTTACGCGCAATGGCTGGGCACCGCGCTGAACATGGACGGCCAACAGGCCTGGTTAACTGGCCTGATGCTGCGCCTGGGTGAGCTGCTGATTGGCCAGGCTGTTCCCAGGGCATTGGCTGAGATCGAAGCCTTGCCACACATACCCGGGGGCCGCTGGGCGCGAGAAAAACGTCTGATTGGCTTTTCTGAAGGCCAGATCACAGCCGAATTGGCGCGCCGCTGGAACTTCCCGATGCAAATCGTTCAAGCCCTGGAGCGCAGCCATGACCCACTGGTTGAACAGGCTTTTTCGCGCCTGGGTGCGGTGGTGAACCTGGCCGGCACCCTGGCCGATGTGCCTGATGCCACGGCGGATGCCGTCGACAGCCTGTCGGCTGACGTGATCGCCAAGCTCTCGCTTGATGTGAAGTGGATGAAGGCCAGCTTCCCTGTGGCCAACTCATTTGTCAGCATCACCTAAACCTATGACACGCGCAGACATACAGAGCTTTTTTGCGACATTGGCCGCGGCCAACCCGCACCCGCAAACCGAACTCGAATTTGCCAGCGTGTTCGAGTTGCTCTGCGCCGTGCTGCTGTCAGCACAGGCCACGGATGTCAGCGTCAACAAAGCCACTAGGCACCTTTTTTTGCTGGCCAACACGCCGCAAAAAATGCTTGATCTGGGCCTGGACGGACTGGAAGCTCATATCAGAACCATTGGCCTGTACCACAGCAAGGCGCGTCATCTGCTGGCAAGCTGCCAGATTCTGGTAGACCGATATGGGGGAGATGTACCACGCACCCGTGAAGCCCTGCAAGCCTTGCCAGGTGTCGGCCGCAAAACTGCCAACGTGGTGCTGAACGTGGCCTTTGACGAGCCCACCATGGCCGTTGACACACACATCTTTCGCGTTGCCAACCGCACTGGCCTGGCCCCTGGTAAAACGCCACTTGAGGTGGAGCAGCAACTGCTCAAGCGCATTCCTGCCAACTACTTGCTGCACGCCCACCATTGGCTGATCCTGCATGGTCGCTACATCTGCCAGGCACGCAGTCCCCTGTGCTGGCAGTGTGCGGTAGCATCCCATTGTGATTTCAAGCCAAAAACCACCCAAAAATCATCATGACATTGCCTGATCGCGCCCCGTTCACCCACATGTCTACTTTTTTGAAAGTTGTGAAATGGCCCGTGATGCCCGAAGTGGGACAGGCGCTCATCAACACCCTGAACAAAGAGGACATCGACACCTTCACGGTGTGCCGCATCATCGGCAAAGACCCGGCCCTGACAGCCACCCTGCTGCGCATGGCCAACAGCGCCATGTTTGGCCTGTCGGGCTCGGTGGACACCCTGGAACGCGCGGTGAATGTGGTGGGAATGTCCCAGATCCGTGCCCGTGCCCTGATGATTTGCATTGTGCAAAACTGTGTCCTGCCGTTGGGCATCGACCGCCTTGAGTTTTGGCGCTTTTGCCTGCTGTGCGCGGGTTACGCGCGGTGGCTGGCCGACCTGTGCGAGGTCGACGACCAGGAGGCCTGGCTCTGCGGCATGATGCTGCGCCTGGGTGAAATCAACCTGGGCCAGGTCCGCCCCTTCGCCCTGCCGCTGGTTGAAGCCAAGCCCATCCAACCCGGCGAGCGTTGGTTGCGACAACGCCAGTTGATTGGTTTTGACGAAGGCGAAATCACTGCAGAACTGGCGCAACACTGGGATTTTCCCGATGCTCTGGTGAAGGGTTTTCGCCACACTGCGCAACCCCTGATACCCAGTGAGTTTCGCAAGCTGTCAGTGGTGTTGCACCTTGCCGCACGGCTGGCTGATGGCGGCGCCGTCACCGCCAAAACCGCCGACAACCTGCCAGTCGTCCTGTTGCAGATGTTGCAACTTGAGCCGCAAACCCTCCTGCTGGACGCCCCGGATGCCAACACGCTGGCTGACGTGTCCATGTTTGTGAATTGACCACATCAACTCGCAGCAAGCGTTCAATTGACCCGGCGTCCTTCCCCAAAAGCAAGTCCTTGCGTAGGCCACAGCGCGGCATCGTGAATTTCCCTGATGCCCCTGGAGATCAGGCTGGCGGCGCGAATCACACCCGCATGCGTGATCCAGACCTGGGGCCTGCGCTCGATGTGGTCTGCCAAAGCATCGTCCCACGCCAGCGCGACCCGGGCCATGAATTCAGCCACGCTTTCCACGCCACCAAACCGGTACTGCCAAAAATCAGCGGTCCAGGCGTCATAGGCCTGCACGCTAATGCAGTCCCAGCGCTGGCCCTCGAAGGCACCGAAGTCCATCTCGGCCAGCCGCGTGTCTAATTTATAAGACAAATCGGGTCGTAGCCCATATAGAATATGCGCGAGTAGCTCACATCTTTGTAGCGGTGAAACGTGCATTTCGGCGTGCTGTGGCAGGCTCAACGCCAAGATGTCAGCGGCAGCGCGAGTCGCCTCCAGGTCTGCCGCCACATCCAGTGCCCCGTAGCAAATGCCAGGCGCAATCAACGGTTGTGCATGGCGCACCAGCCAGATCACAAGCTCAAGCCCAACCCGAGGTAAAAGGCAAGTTCACACACTTGTTGCGTGGCCCCCAGGCAGTCACCGGTAAAACCGCCAAGCCGCTGCCAGAACCAGCGCGTCATCAGCCCCCACGCCAACAACGAGGCCATCAATGCATTGATCAAGGCGTGCAGCAAGCCTTCATCAGTCAAATTAATAGCTATAAAATTTGTAGCGCTTTGTGCATACAAAACAAAGGCTAGGGCCAATAAAAGCCATACAAATCCGGTGCGAAGCGCGGCACCACTGATCTGATCTGCCAAAGGTTTGGACTTGGACCCCGCGGCGTCACCCACATGGGGCAGGAGCCGGATGGTGAGCAGTGGCCAGGTGCGCGACGTCACGTGCGCCACAAAAAGCGCAAGCACCATGAGCGGCCCACTGACATCACCCAGCAGTGCCAGCAGTGCCACTTTGCACAGCAGCGCCAGCACGATGGCAATCGCGCCGAAGGCACCCACGCGAGAGTCCTTCATGATGACCAAGGCGCGGTCGCGCTCATGGCTGCCACCCAAACCGTCAACCACATCGGCCAGGCCATCTTCATGAAACGCACCGGTGATCAGCACACCCAGCGCAGTGCCCAGGGCCGCAGCAACCAGCGGCGCCGACCCCGTGGGCGGTAGAGCCATGAGCAAGCCGGCGGTGAACACGGCAATCAGAAAACCCACCAACACGCCCACACCTGGGAAATGCCCAGCACTGTTGCGCAGCATGGCGGGGCTGTATCCAACCCAATCTGCCAGACGCCCGGTGACCGGAATGCGTGTGAAAAACTGCAGGCTCAGCAGGTAATGGCGAAAAAATTGAAGCACAAACTCGGGCATGGGGATCGCGTCAAAAACCACCCCGCGAATCGGAGCGACAGGCCAAGGCTAACAGCTTTGGCGACCTGCCCCGCGTGCCGAGTGAACGGTTCGCCCGGGTTCAGGCGTAACGGTCTACGCCCAGGCCTTCCATGCTGATGTGTGGCGCCTTGCCGCTGAGCAGGTCTGCGATGACCCGTCCGGTGCCGGCGGCCATGGTCCAGCCCAGCGTGCCGTGACCGGTGGCCAGCGTCATGTTGCGCATGCGACACCCCCCCAGAATCGGTGTGCCGTCCGGGGTCATCGGGCGCAGGCCGGTCCAGAACTCGGCGCGCGCCACGTCACCCCCCTGCGGAAACAGGTCGTTCACCACAAACTCCAGCGTTTTTCGCCGCTCGCCTTCGAGTTCGAGGTTAAAACCCGAGAGCTGCGCCGTGCCCCCGACGCGAATCCGGTCTCCCAGGCGCGTCACTGCCACCTTGTGGGTTTCGTCCATGAGGGTGGACTCGGGAGCCTGTGTGGCGTCGGTGATCGGCACGGTGATCGAAAAACCCTTCACCGGGTAAATTGGCAAGTGAATGCCCAGCGGCTTGGCCAACTGCGGCGAGTAACTGCCCAAGGCCATCACATACTGATCGGCAGTCAGCAGGCCCCGGTCGGTCTGCACACCGGTGACCTGGTCGCCCTGATGGACGAGGCGCTGGATGTTGGCGCCAAACTCAAAGCGCACGCCCAGTTCACGCGCCATGTCGGCCAGGCGCTGGGTGAACTGGAAACAGTCACCGGTTTCGTCGCCTGGCAGGCGCAAGGCACCAATAAACTTCTCTTGCACCGAGGTCAGCGCGGGCTCGTACTGAAGGTAACCGGCGCGGTCCAGTACCTGAAACGGTACGCCGTACTGCTGCAGAATTTCCACGTCCTTGCCGACACCGTCAAGCTGCTTTTGGGTGCGAAACAGTTGAAGTGTGCCCTGGCTGCGGTCGTCATAGCGAATGCCGGTCCCGTCACGCAGTTCACGCAGACAGTCGCGGCTGTACTCGGCAAGGCGCACCATGCGGCCCTTGTTGACCTTGTAGCGCGCTTCGGTGCAGTTGCGCAGCATGGACAGTCCCCAGCGCCACATGGCCAGGTCAGCCATCGGTTTGATCACCAGTGGGCTATGGTGCATCATCATCCATTGGATCGCCTTGAGTGGCACGCCCGGCCCGGCCCAAGGGGCCGAGTAACCCGGCGACACCTCGCCCGCATTGGCAAAACTGGTCTCCATGGCAGGGCCGCTTTGCCGGTCAACCACCGTCACCGCGTGGCCCGCCTTGGCCAGGTAATAGGCAATGGTGGTGCCCACCACACCGCTGCCGAGAATCAGTACAGACACATCAAGCTCCGTTTCATCAAACGCATGGTGAACAAACCAGTTTGCCAACCACAGGCTTTTCCCACGCACGTCTCGTGCCATGTCCACCATGGTCTTATGAATCAATCACTTAGCCACTCGTGGTGGCTATCAGTTGAACATTCGTATTGATTTCAGTACAAATATTCTATAAATTGACAAAAAAACTCAATCTATTTATATAAATCAATGACTTAAATGGCTTGTATTGTTATTCGTACAATGTACCAATATCAATACACACAAACCAAGTCATGCGCATCGACGTGCAATTCACCGACCGGGTAGGCATCGCCCAGGAAATTCTGGCCACCTCGGCACAGCGGGGCTACAACGTCACAGCAGTAGAGGTGGAGCCGCCCCACGTTTACATCGAGGCACCGCAGCTTGACGATGTCGGGCTGACCGATCTGCGTGCCGACCTGATACGCGTGCCCGGCGTGCTGGCTGTGCTGCCCGTGGCCATGCTGCCAGGTGCCCAGCGCCGCCTGTACCTGGACGCGCTGCTGGCTTCCCAAACCGACCCGGTGTTTGCGCTGGATGCCGATGGCCTGGTGGTGGTGGCCAACCGCGCCGCCACCACCGCCTGCGGACAGATGCAGGCTTGCGTCATTGGCCAGCCGTTTCAGGGCCTGATCGGGTTGGCGAACTTCATGGTCACACTGGCCGAATGTGACTACCGCCTGCCGGTGACCGAGGTCGAACTCAAGGGCGAAACCTACATGATGGAAACCACCGCGCTGCGGGAGGACGATGCGCGTGTGGCCGGGGCCGTCATCACCCTGCACGCCCCCAGCCGCATGGGCGAGCAGCTCAGTGCCCTGCAAAACTACAACACCGGCGGCTTTGACGCCATTCTGGGCTGCTCACACGCAATGCTGCAACTCAAACAGCGTGCCGCCCGCATGGCGCTGGTCGATGCCCCGCTGCTGGTCACCGGCGAAACCGGCACGGGCAAAGAGCTGCTGGCACACGCCTGCCACGCCGCCAGTGGCCGCAGCCTGCAACCGTTTTTTGCGCTGAACTGCGCGGCACTGCCGGAAAACCTGGCCGAAAGCGAACTGTTTGGGTATTCACCCGGCGCGTTCACCGGCGCCCTGCGTGGCGGCAAACCGGGCCTACTGGAACTGGCCGACCGGGGCACGGTGTTTCTGGACGAGGTGGGCGAAATGTCCGCTTACCTGCAGGCCAAGCTGCTGCGCTTTTTGAACGATGGCAGCTTTCGACGCGTTGGCGGTGACCGCGAGCTGAAGGTGAATGTGCGCATCATCAGTGCCACTCACCGCAACCTGGACGAGATGGTGGTCAATGGTGACTTTCGCCAGGACTTGCTCTACCGCCTGAACGTGCTTAACCTGCACATGCCGGCCCTGAGCGAGCGCCCTGACGACATTTTGCTGCTGGCCCAATCCATCCTTGAAAAAGCCTGCGCCCAAGCCAGACGCCCTCCCATGCGCCTGACCGCTGCCGCCCGCGCCGCCCTGCTGGCCAACCCCTGGAAGGGCAATGTGCGCCAACTGCAAAACGTGATTTTTCGAGCGGTGACCATGAGTGAGCGGCCCTTCATCGACATCGGCGATCTGGAACTGGCCAGCGCAAAAAGCCCCTCAGAGCCCGGCTTTGTGGGCCAGGTTGACACACTGGCGCAAGCCATGGCCGAGTTCGAGAAATCACTGCTGCTGCGCCTGCACCGCGAATTCCCCTCCACCCGGCGGCTGGCCAAACGACTGGGCAGCTCACACTCGGTCATTGCGGCGCGGCTGCGACGTCATGGCATTGGGGATGCATAGGCAGGCAGGGTTTGTTCACACCGCCGCAGTCACCACCATTTCAATCTTCCAGCCCGGCTTGGTCAACTGAGCTTGCACGGTGGCGCGAGGTGGTGTGTGGCCTGCGGTTACCCAGGCATCCCAGACCAGGTTCATGCCATCGAAATCGACCAGATCAACCAAAAAAATCTGCGCCATCAGCACCTTGCTTTTGTCACTGCCCACTCTCGCCAGCAACGCATCCACCGCCGCCAGCACCTGACGCGTCTGGCCCTGAATGTCCTGGGTGGCATCGTCGGCAACCTGGCCTGCCAGGTAAACCGTGCCGTTGTGCACAGCCATCTCGGCCATGCGGGTGCCGACATCAAAACGTTGAACCATTGTCATCTCTCCTTCATACTTCTAAACAAACAGCCACGCATCAAGCCAGCGCAGCCTGGTCCGCTGCCGACTTCTCAGACACCCCGGCCGACCCAAAGCTGGCCATCTCACGCAGCATGGCGCAAGCGGCCGTCAGAAGGGGCCAGGACAGGGCGGCACCCGAGCCTTCGCCCAGGCGCAGACCCAAGTCCAGCAAGGCTTGCACACCCAGATGCTGCAGCATGAACTCATGACCGCGCTCGCCGGAGCGGTGGGCGAACGCACAACGCTGCAACACCAGCGGCTGCAGGGCGTGCGCCACCAACACGGCGCTGGTGGCAATGAAACCGTCGACCACCACCACGCGGCGCTCAACAGCGGCTTGCAGCACGGCCCCTACCATGCTGGCAATCTCCAAACCGCCAAACGCGGCCAGCGCGTCCAGCGGTGTGAGGGCGTGCGGGTGACGTGCCAGCACCTCACGCAACACCGCGGTTTTGCGCTGCACCGCAGGGGCGTCCAGGCCGGTACCTGCGCCAGTGCAAACCTCAATGTCCAAATCGGCCAGCCGCGCCAGCAACAAAGATGCTGCAGAGGTGTTGCCAATGCCCATCTCACCCAGCAACAGCGCGTTGCCGGGGAGGTTTTTCACGATGTCCATGCCGTTTTGCAGCGCCTGCTGGCATTGCGCGGGGGTCATGGCGGGTTGGACGGACGAATCAGCCGTGCCTTTTTCGCCACCGCTTACTTTGCGCACCAGCAAGCCCGGGCGCTGGCTGCCTGCGGCCAAACCAGCCAGAAAATCGTGCGCCACGCCACAGTCCACCACCGTGAGCGCAATGCCGTTCAGGCGTGAAAACACGCTGACCGCTGCGCCGCCGGCCAGAAAGTTTTCCACCATCTGCCAGCTCACATCCTGCGGAAAAGCCGACACGCCACGCGCGGTCAAGCCATGGTCGCCGGCAAAGACGACCATTTGCGGGTCTTTCAATGCGGGGGTATCCGTGCCCAGAATCTGGCCGAGGTTCAAGGCCAGGATTTCAAGACGGCCAAGCGAGCCCAGCGGCTTGGTCTTGGCGTCCAGTTTGTGCTGCAAGGCTTGAGTCAATGCCGGGTCGCGCAGGTCGGTCAGGGTGGGCAAAGAAAAAGTTGTCATGTCAAAAAAGCTCCCGTTAAAAAATTAAAGTCAAACGACGGCAGTGACTTCAGAAGTCGCTGCAGACAGCACTTGGCGCAGCCAGCCAAACCCAATGCGCTCCTGCTCCAGGCGCAGGCCGGGCTGCAGGCGGTTGTCGCGCAGGGTGTTGAACACAGCCGCCTCGTCAGGCGTGAGCCGGGG
>JBBQZG010000053.1:0-19591 GCA_038207945.1 Burkholderiales bacterium | reverse complement strand
AGCGCGCAGGATCTGCTCCAGGCTTCGTTTCTGGTCCAGCGTTGGCGGTGGTGAGCCAGCTTCGAGCAGTTGGGCAAAGCCGAGGATCGCGTTGAGTGGCGTGCGCAACTCATGACTCATGCTGGAGAGGAATTCTGACTTCACAAGGTTCGCCTGTTTCGCCACGGCCGTGGCGTGCTCCAAATCGGCATTTTTCTCAAGCATCAGTTGATCGAGGTGATTGCGCTCGGTGACATCGCGGGCTGCCGCGAATACGCCTAGGACGTTGCCTTGGGCGTCCCTGTAAACGGCGGCGTTATAAAGCACCTCCATGATGTCGCCGGTCGTGTGACGGATGGAGAGGGGGTAGTCGCGCACCGCGCCCTCCAAGAAGACCTTTTTGTAGCCGGTGCGCGCCCTGTCGGGTTCGGTGAAATAGTCAGAGAAGTCTGTGCCAATGATCTTCTCGCGCGGTACACCCGTTGCCTGCACGGAGGCTCCGTTCACGTCCGTGATGGTGCCGTTCACGCTGATGGTGACCAATGGGTCCAGACTGGCTTCAATCAGACTTCGGGCGTAATGCAAGAGTGATTCGGCAACTTCCTTTGCTTTCGACAGTTCGCTTGTTCTGGCGCGCACCGTGTCGGCCAGAGTGTCACGCTGTTTTTCGAGTTCTAGCGTGGATGTCCCGATGCGCTCAATCATGGCGTTGAACGCGCCCGCCAGGATGCCCATTTCATCGTCCTGCGACAGCTTCAGACGGTGTGTGTAGTTGCCTTGCGCTATCTGTACTGTCCCTTTTTCAAAAAGGCGCAAAGGGCGCAGGATGCGCCGCCTGACAAGTAGCCAGACGAAAACGGTGAACGCACCCATTGTCAGAATGACCAGTCCGATCGACACCTGCATGGCGCGCAATGCTGCTTTCGCCTGCTCCTGATTGCCACGGATCAGTTCATTCCCAATATCGATGACTTCCTGAGTCAGCACCAAGAGCGACGCGATGGCGCGCGCCTGCGTGGGTGAATCAATATCTGGCCGGGAGGCCCCGCCAGACTGACCTGCCAAGCGCGCATAGATGATGTGCATCAACGCCATTCGCTTTCGAATCTGCTCCAGATTCACCAACTCACGTGGCGTGTTGAAGCGCAAACGGTTAATTTCAGCACTGACAGCTGCCATCTTGCGTGACCATTGATCCTGGCTTCGCATCTCGTGAAACAAGGCGGTTTGCACCGCCAAGTAACTGAGTTGCGTGGTGCTATGGATCAAATCCTCAGCGGCATTGATATCACTGGTTGCCTCCTCGACATTGCGCGCCGCAAACAGCGTCATGCCAACGGCGGCGGGAATGATCAGGGCTGCCAGCACCATCAACCTGTTGATTTTCGCGCGGATCTTCAAGGTGGCTGCTCCTAGTGGGCGATCGTTACCGCTGTCGGCAGCACCGCTTCGAGGTCTTGATATTTGATGAAATTCAGGTAGTTCGGCATCGGCCCGGACGCGACCAGCCCGTTTTTCATCGCCCAGCGTGTTTGATCATCCATCGCCATTAGCATCGCCTCGTCGAGCGAGACAACATAGTCTTCGGGCTCGAAAAATCGAGCCATGGTGGCGTCATCAATTTTGAGCGCAGTACCCACCATACGGCGCGCTTCAACCGGATTGGCACGGATGGCCTGGTTGGCCGCAATCAACGCGCGCAAGACGCCTCGGACTTCTTGCGGATGGCTGTCAATGTACGACGGCTTGCCCACCAGTATGAAACGGAACGCATAGACATCTTCACCATAAAAGACTTTGACCCGGTTACCCATTTCCGATTGCAGTTCGCCCAGGAACGGCTGATACACCACTGCCGCGTCAAGCCGACCATCCTTAAAGGCGCTGATTGCCGCATCCGTGCGCAGGTCGATCGCAGTCACCCCATCGCTTGGAACGCCATGGACTTGCAGCATGGCATCAAGAAAGTAGGTCAAATTGGTGCCTTGGGTTAAGCCGATGGACTTGCTCTTGAGATCTTCAATTTTGTTAATGCCGCGATCACTATGGGCAATGATTGCCAAGGTGCGACGGCTCTGCGAAATGCCGGCGAGCATGGCAATATCAGCGCCACGCTGCAGCGCGAACATGATTGGGGTATCGGCCACTACTGCCAAATCCGCCTCGCCGTCGAGAACGGCCTTCAAAGCATCTTTGCCCAGCTCTAAGGGCTGGCTTGCGACATCCACGCCAGCCTTGCGGAACAGACCCTGCCCGGACGCAACCAGCATCAGGGCGCTGTTGATCTGCATGGGCACCGCGATCGAAACCTTTGTCCCCGCCATTGGGGGGGTGACTGGCGACGTTAATGCCAGATAAGCGACTGCACCGGCAGCCAGTGCTGCGAGCACCAACAGCGCAATGAGCCTATTTGGAGGCGACCTGTTGCCGTCCCTGGAGTCAATTTTCATATACAGGTTTCTTATTTCATCAAAAAAAAGGCCTGCGAAAACAGGGCTGATGCTCAACGGATCGAATTCCAGAAATTGGTCATATTTTCCCATGGCACGCCGATTGGAGGGGAATCCATCTTTCGCGGCCACTGTGCCGGGCGGGACCTATCATTGCCGCCATCGCCTAAAAGGGAGGAAAGCAATGATTAAAACGATCACCCAGCTTGGTGAAGTTCATACAGCGGCCGTTCAAATCCGGTAGCGTATCCGACTGCAGTTGGTGCGCGCCGTGATTTACAGCCTTTCAAGTTCGTTGGCCGCAAACGCAGCAAACACGCCGGCCACTGTCGCGCCATCGATTTTTTCCAGTGGGCGGCAACTGATGATGGTCAGCGGTCTGCATACGATCACTTCGTAGCCGCGCCGACAAGGCACTCACCCGGCACCTCAAACCCACCAGGCGATTCGAAACTACACATTGAGCCTTCCACTTCGTTCCACACGGACTCACGTTCTTGAGGGGACAGGTGAGCCATCATGGCATTGAATCCACCGAAGGCCTCTCGGGCGACCCGCACGTACTCTTCAGCACTGGCCGCTCTATGGGGCACTGGCACAGCGCGAACCTCGGGGTTGGCAAATCCGGCTTGACGCAAGACGTCTTCGAGCACCCCGGCACCGCCAAGGCTAAACGGGCCGGGTTGCCCCGCAACGGGCGGCGGGAGTTGCGCGCGCCGGCGGATGATGGAAGCGGGCAGAGCACCCCAACTGTTTCGATCGGGTGTGGAAAAGACAGCGACGGCGACCCGACCGCCCGGTCTCAGAGCACGGCGCCACTCGCGTAGCGCTGTCACGGGGTGCGGCATATACATCAGACCCAGCCGACACAGCACCGCATCAAAGGAAGCGTCAGGGAGATCCAGTTTCTCGCCGTCCATGGCGCGGGTCTCAACCTGTTTGAGTCCCCGTTCGCGGGCGACTTGAAGCGCAAGCTCAACGATCCCTTCCGAGATGTCGGTCGCCAGCACGTAACCGTTAGGGCCAACTCGTTCGGCGGCACTGACAGCCGGTTCACCTGCGCCGGCGGCGATGTCCAGGATGCGCTGACCTGGCTGAATGCGGGCCAAGTCGAGCATCTGGCGGGTAGCTACGCCATACCAACGTTCCAGAGTGGGAGTCCAGCGCCGCCATGCTGCGCCGTCCTTGTTCCATTGCTCTCGCTGCGCGTTCTTGTACTTAGCTGCGTCGAATGAGGGTTGCTGTTCGGCCATGCAAGTTCTCCTCTCGGTTAGACGTTCATGTTGCTTCGCGTTGCGGGACTAAGACTGCTAACGAGGCTTTAAAAAAACCCGTTTTCCGCGCGCGCCATTTCGGCTTTGCACATTCTGCGGATCGACTGCCAAGAATTTAGCGCTCATGCCCAAAGTGTGCCGCAAATCCGGTCTCATTTGCACCTATCGGTGGTTTTAGAGACTTGCTCTATGCCCGCTTTCGAGGATTAGACGAACAGCCGCTCTTGATCGGCGAAACTCAATACTTGCCGATCCGCGAAGGACCGTTTTCGCAGCACTGCGGAACATCAATCCAGCAAGCGTCAAACTTTCAAGGCGGTGCCTTCGTCAGGCAAACAACGTCAGCAACCGATCCAGGCCACCCATGTTGATGCGCACATGGGCCAACTCACGCACCGCCGGTTTGGCGTGGTAAGCCACTGACAGGCCGGCCACCCCCATCATCGGCAAATCATTGGCACCGTCGCCCATGGCAATGGCCTGGCTGGGCTGGATGCCAAGCAGAACACAAGTTTCCAGCAACATTTTTCGTTTTTCAGCGCCATCACAAATGTCGCCCCAGGGCTGGTTGACCATGTGACCGGTGAGCGCGTCGTTGTGCACCTCAAGCACGTTGGAACGGGTGTAGTCAATGCCTAAAAGGTCGCGCACATGGTCGGTAAAGTAAGTGAAACCGCCCGACACCAGCAGCACCTTCAGGCCCGCCTGCTGACAGGCCGCGACCAGTTCAGCCGCACCGGGGTTGAGCTGCAGCCGTTCGGTGAGCACCTGCTGCATGTGGGCCACAGTCACCCCCTTGAGCAGGGTCACGCGCTGGCGCAGGCTTTCTTTGTAGTCGGTGATTTCGCCACGCATGGCGGCTTCGGTGATGGCCGCCACCTCAGCCTTGCGGCCAGCCGCATCGGCAATTTCGTCCACACACTCGATGTTGATCAGGGTCGAATCCATGTCAAAGGCGATGAGTTTGAAGTCAGCCCAGCGCAGCGGCAGGGTGATGTCAGCGATTTGAAGGCCGGGGGCGAGTTCAGTTGTTTTCATTGTGGTAAATCAATTTTGATAGTGGGTTGCGGTTGATCCATAAGGGCTAGAGGCCAATTTGGCATAAATTTTCATTTTTTCAGGTACAACTGATCAGACCAGGTGGCAAGCCACTCGGGCTTGAACGCCACCAGGATGGAGACCAACAGCCCCGTCATGAAAGCGTCGCCCCAGGCCACCAGCCAGTGTGCCACCAGGCTCATGTCGTCATCTATGCCGGGCATGCTGTGGCCGGTGAGCTGCGCCAGCAGGCCAGCCACAAAAACGCACACCGCGGTGCCGATAAAGGCCCGCCCCAGCACGTACACAAACAAATGCGGGCCAATCCACCGGCGCACCGCTGCACCCAAAGTCAGAGCCAAAGTCGCAGGCACCAGGCCCAGCCACACGGTCAGGTCCAGCGCAGTTTCCCAATCCATGGGCGAGATCAGCAGTGCGATCAACCCCACCACACACAGCACCGGCACCGCCAGCGGCCAGCCCAGCAGCAACACCACCAGGCACGCACCTGAGCCTTGTAACTGCAGCGGCATTTTGTGCAGGCTGGGCAGGGCCCACAGCCAGGGTACCAGCGTGAGCGTGGCCAGCAGCGGCGTCAGCCGAACGCCGCCGACCAGCATGCGCCATGGGCGAAACAGCAAGGCAGCCAGCAGTGCCAGGGTCAGCAGGGTGAGGTTGGTCAGCATGGGATGGTGGCTAGAGGCTGATGCGTGCTATTGCATTTATAGCTTCTTACGCAAGAGATGAAAAGGCTAGAGGCATATTTTTTATTAGAGCGCTGTGTTGTTGATGCGGGTTTGAAATTGTCGGGTACCAATGCTGCCGGTGACATCAAAGCTTTGCTCCAGAAACTGTACGCGGTTGGCTTCAAACTGCAGCACGCTGCAAGCCCGGGTGCCGTAATGTGGCGCGGCGATGAAGGCCGACGAGAGCACGCGCTCAAGTTCCAGGGGAATCCCTGTGGTTGGCAAGTCGGCGTCCGCGGCCACGCCACGGCGGTGCAGCAGCTCAAGCAAGTCGGCGACGCTCGGGTGGGCTTGCGCCAACAGCGACTGCAAGCTGTCTTTCAGCGTCGTCAGCTTGGGCCAAGGGGTTAAAAAATCGGCGTTGGACACGGCGCCAATGCCGGGCTGCAGGGTGATCACCCTGGCATGGCGGCTCTCCAGCCCCATCAATGCGTGACCATCAAACACCAACAGGTTGAACGGGTTGTAGTCTGCGGCACGCCCGGCAAGTTCAGCCAGGTAATCTTCGGCCGGGGTGTTCGCTTGCAAAAAAGCGCTGACAAGTTCGCCGCGCGAGGGCGCATCTGAACGCACGTTGGCGGGGTCGCGGTGGTTGGTCAAGGCAGCCATGCGGCCGGTGCGGCTGATGCCCAGCCAGGTGCCGCCCGCCTGCAAATCGCGGCCCGCCAAAATGTCTGCATCGTGCCACCAGGCCAGCGGTGTGGTGGCACGCGCATAGAACTCGTCGCGATTGGCAATCAGCAGCAGCGGGGCAGGGCGACTCGGTTGCCAGTTCCAGGCGATCAGGCACATGGGTCGTCAAGCAGCTAGGCGGCAATCGCAGCTGGTGCGGCTGTCACGGGTTGTCCCAGATTTTTCAGCACATCACGCACCATCTTGGTCCGGTCGGCAACGTCTGGCAGGGCGCGCTCAATGCGCAGCTTTTCGTTGCCGGCGAGCTTGATGTGCTTGTTTTTCTGGATCAGCGCGATGACCTTCATGGCGTCGATGGGTGGGTCTTTTTTGAAGGTGATGGTGATCACACCCGGCGCAGCATCGACCTTGATCACGCCATACGGTTGGCTCAAGACCCGCAGGCGGTGGACATCAATCAGCGTTTGCGCCTGCGCCGGGAGCTTGCCAAAGCGGTCAATGATTTCTTCCATCAGGCTGTCAATCTGGTCCGCAGTTTTGGCCGTGGCGAGCTTTTTGTAGAAGCTCAGGCGCAGGTGTACGTCGCCACAAAAGTCGTCAGGCAACAGGGCCGGGGCGTGCAGGTTGATGTCGGTGGCCACGTTCATGGGGTTCAGCAAGTCGGGCTCAATGCCGGCTTTGAGGCAGCGCACGGCCTCGCTCAGCATCTCGTTGTAAAGCTGAAAGCCCACTTCCAGCATGTTGCCGCTCTGGTTTTCACCCAGCACCTCGCCGGCGCCGCGAATTTCCAGGTCGTGCATGGCCAGGTAAAAGCCGCTGCCGAGTTCTTCCATGGCCTGAATGGCATCCAGACGCTGCTTTGCCTGCTTGGTCAAGCCCTCCAGATCGGGCACCAATAAATAGGCGTAAGCCTGGTGGTGGCTGCGGCCTACCCGACCACGCAATTGGTGCAACTGCGCCAGGCCAAACTTGTCGGCGCGCGCCATCACGATGGTGTTGGCGGTGGGCACGTCAATGCCGGTCTCGATGATGGTGGAGCACAGCAACAAGTTGGTGCGCTGCGCCACAAAATCACGCATCACACTTTCCAGTTGGCGCTCGGGCATCTGGCCGTGCGCCACGGCAATGCGGGCCTCGGGCAGCAACTCTTCCAGTTTGGCACGGCGGTTTTCGATGGTTTCGACCTCGTTGTGCAAAAAGTACACCTGCCCACCGCGCTTGAGTTCGCGCAGCACGGCCTCACGGATCACGCCATTGCCCTCCGAGCGCACAAAGGTTTTGATGGCCAGGCGGCGTTGCGGTGCGGTGGCAATCACGCTCAAGTCTCGCAAGCCCTCCAGCGCCATGCCCAAGGTACGCGGGATCGGTGTGGCGGTCAGCGTGAGCACGTCCACTTCAGCCCGCAGGGCTTTCATTTGCTCTTTGTGGCGCACACCAAAGCGGTGCTCTTCATCAATGACCAACAGCCCCAGGTTGTTGAAGTGGGTGTTCTGGCTGAGCAGCTTGTGCGTGCCCACCACGATGTCAATGGTGCCGTCGGCCACGCCTTTGAGTGCCGCGGTGATCTCTTTGCCAGACCTGAATCGGCTCATTTCAGCCACTTTCACCGGCCATTTGGCAAAACGGTCGACCAGCGTCTGGTAATGCTGCTCGGCCAAGAGCGTGGTCGGGGCCAGTAAGGCCACCTGTTTGCCACCGGTGATGGCCACAAAAGCCGCGCGCAAAGCCACTTCAGTCTTGCCAAAACCCACGTCGCCGCAAATCAGCCGGTCCATTGGGCGCGGGCTGACCATGTCCTGAATGACGGCGTGGATGGCGGCCTTCTGGTCGGCAGTTTCTTCAAAGCCGAATTCATTGGCAAAGGCTTCGTAGTCAGTTGGGCTGTACCTGAACGCATGGCCCTCACGGGCGGCGCGGCGGGCGTAGATATTGAGCAATTCAGCGGCGCTGTCGCGCACTTGTTCGGCAGCTTTGCGCTTGGCTTTCTCCCACTGACCGCTGCCCAGTTTGTGCAAGGGGGCTTCGTCCGCACTCACGCCGGTGTAGCGGCTGATCAGTTGTAACTGGCTTACCGGCACATACAGGGTGGCTTTGTCGGCGTATTCCAGGTGCAAAAATTCCTGGATTTCAGGCTCGCCGTTGGGCAGCTTGTTGCCCAAATCCAGGTTGATCAAGCCCCGGTAGCGGCCAATGCCGTGGGCCGAATGCACCACCGGGTCGCCGACCTTGAGCTCACTTAAATCCTTGATGAGCGCCTCAACATCGCTCACCTGTTCCTGCTTTTTGCGCCGGCGCGTGGTTGGGCTGGCGGCAAACAGCTCGGTTTCTGTCACAAAGTCAATGCCCGCCTCAAGCCAGCTGAAGCCGGTGGCCAGGCTGGAGGTGGCAATGCCGATGGTTTCGGTGCTGTGTTCAAACTCGGCCAGCGAGTCAAAAGACGGTGGGTCGAACTGGCTACTGTGCAAAAAGTCCAGCAAGCTGGCCCGCCTGCCGTCACTCTCGGCTAGCACCAAGACACGTTGTTGGGTGTTGCGCAGGTGGCGTTTCAGGCTGGCCAATGGGTCTTCAGCGCCACGAACCACGGTGAGTGAAGGCAGGGCGGCAAATTCAGCGTAGGCATTGGTGTGCTCGGCCGTGTCTGCGGCGGGCGTTGACACGTTGGCCGTGGGCAAGCGCAAGCCCAGCTGCGCATGCTGGTTGACACGTGCATAAAACTGCTCGGCGCTTAAAAACAGCGCATCGGGTGGCAACACCGGACGTTCCGGGTCGCCTTGCACCAGTCGGTAACGCTCCCGGGTGTCTTGCCAGAAGTGGGCAAAGGCGGGTTCCAGGTCGCCATGCAGCACCACCGTGGCGGCATCGCCCAGGTAGTCAAACACGGTGGCAGTGTCTTCAAAAAACAGCGGCAGGTAGTACTCAATGCCGGCCGTGGCGACACCATTGCCCATGTCCTTGTAGATGCGGCTGCGGGTGGGGTCACCTTCCAGCAGCTCGCGCCAGCGGTTACGAAAGCGGGCACGCGCGTCGTCGTCCATCGGAAACTCGCGCCCGGGCAACAGCCGCACTTCGGGCACCGGGTACAGGCTGCGCTGGCTGTCGGGGTCGAACGTGCGGATGCTGTCGATCTCGTCGTCAAACAGGTCAACCCGGTAGGGCACCAGCGAGCCCATGGGAAACAGGTCAATCAAGCCACCCCGCACCGCGTATTCACCAGGGCTCACCACCTGCGTGACGTGGCTGTAGCCCGCCAGCGTGAGCTGGGCCTTGAGCTTGGCTTCGTTGAGCTTTTGTTTGACCTTGAAGTGAAAGGTGGTGCCTGCCAGAAAACTGGGCGGGGCCAATCGGTACAGCGCCGTGGTGGCCGACACGATGACCACGTCGGCCCCGGTGACATGGTCGCGTTGGCTGATGCGCCACAACGTGGCCAGGCGCTCGCTGATCAGGTCCTGGTGCGGCGAGAAGGTGTCAAAAGGCAGCGTTTCCCAGTCGGGGAACAGCACGCAGCGCAGCGCCGGGGCAAAAAAAGCCATCTCGTCCATCAGGCGCTGGGCATCCGACGCGTCGGCCGTGACGATGGCGGTGACCTTGCCTGCAGCCTTGTCGCGCAGCGCCAGTTGCGCCAGCATCAGGGCATCGGCCGAGCCGACGGGGCGGGGCAGGGTGAAGCGCTTGCCTGGGGTGAGTTTTGGTAATTCCATGAATCTTGATTGAAAAGGCAAAAACGCCAAAACCCTGCACAAGTGAGGGCAGGGTGTCATCGCGCTAATTCTAGAATGCAAGCCACACCATGACAGAACTTAACGATATTGCCCTCAAACCCACCGCCGCACCGCGTTGCTGGGCCCTTATTCCCTGCGCGGGCACGGGGTCACGCGCGGGCGCTGCAGGCCCCAAGCAATACCAGATGCTGGCAGGCAAGCCCATGGTGATGCACACGTTGGCGGCCTTTGCCGAGGTCTCGCGCATCGACCAAACCTTGCTGGTAGTGTCACCAGACGATGATTTTTTTAAAACATCACACGCCCTGAATGCATCTTTTTTAATAGCTACTTGTGGCGGATCCACAAGGGCTACAAGCGTATTTAACGGATTAAATGCGTTACTGAGCGAGGGTGCCGTGGCGCACGATTGGGTGTTGGTACATGACGCAGCGCGCTGCCTGATCACGTCTGACCAGATCAACCAGTTGCTTGACGCTTGCCTGGGCGATGAGGTCGGTGGCCTGCTGGCGCTGCCCTTGCCTGACACACTGAAGACCGCGCACGCGGGTCGTGTGGCCTGCACCTTGCCGCGTGCCGACAAATGGCTGGCCCAAACCCCGCAGATGTTTCGCATTGGCAGCCTGCTTGAAGCGCTGGAGCTGGCCGGTGATGCGGTCACCGACGAGTCCAGCGCCATTGAGGCCATGGGCCTTGCGCCCAAGCTGGTGGCTGGCAGTGCGCAAAATTTCAAGGTGACTTACCCGCAAGACTTTGCGCTGGCACAGGCCGTGCTGCAAAGCCGTCAAACCTGATCCCCCTCACGAGGTCAATACATGAATTTCAGAATTGGTGAAGGTTGGGACATTCACGCCCTGGTGGCGGGGCGCAAGCTCATCCTGGGTGGGGTGGAGGTGCCTTACTCTCTTGGGCTGTTGGGCCACTCGGATGCCGATGTGCTGTTGCATGCCATCACCGACGCCCTGCTGGGTGCGGCCGCGCTGGGCGACATTGGCACCCATTTTCCGGACACCGATGCGCAGTTTTTGGGTGCGGATTCAAGCGTGCTGCTGGCCGAGGCGGTAAGGCGGGTGCGCGCACAAGGCTACGAGATTGGCAATGTGGACAGCACCATCATCGCCCAAGCCCCGAAGCTGATGCCGCATATGCCGGCCATACGCGCCAGCGTGGCACAGACGCTGGGTCTTGAACTGAATCAGGTCAATGTGAAAGCCAAAACCGCCGAAAAAATGGGTCCGGTCGGGCTCGGGCAAGCGATGGAAGCGCGCGCCGTGGTGCTGCTGTTTTCAAAATAGGCCACTCAGCCCGGCATGTGCCTCACTGGCACGTCAGCGTCAAGTTGAAAAATTTATGAAAAAACAGGTTATAGCCCTTTAACAACATGCACCAATAGCTATTATTTCGATAGTGTATGCAGGGGAATATCGTGTGCGGCAGCGAGCTTTTTCAGCGCATTTCGAGTGCGAGTGGCGACAAATGCGGCAATGGCATGTTGCGTGTCGGTCATCAGCATCGTGGCGGCGCCGGCCCACGCAACACCTGCCACGGCACACAGAGCTTTGGCAAAGTGCGGCTCCAGTGCCGCCATCGCCACCCGGCCATCCTTGCACGGGTAGACGCGGTATCCCGCGTGGCCACCACCAATCTGCGTTCCCGGCAACGTCAGGCCCCAACTGCGAGGCAGCGCCAGATGGGCGGCTGCATCCGACAGCGCCACCTCAACGTAGTGGCCTTGCCCGGTTTGGCGTCGCCACAGCACGCTTTGCAGCACGGCCTCAGTCGCCATCAGTGCGCCGCCCATGTCGGCATACAGGGTGGCGGGCAAATCCAGGCCCGTCACCAGGTCGTTTTCAGCCAGGTAGGTCAGGTCATGGCCAGGTTCTTCGGCCCGCGCGCCGGGTGCGCCGACGATGGCGACCAGGCTCAGATGCGGATGTTGTGCCTGCAGGTCTTTCCAGGTGAGGCCCAGTCTGGTCAGTGCGCTGGGGCGAAATGAGGTGAGCAGCACGTCGGTTTTGGCCAGTTCACGCTGCAGCACTTTTTGACCGGATGGGGCTTTCAAATCCACGGCTCGCGTGCGAATGCCCAGGTGCAATGCGTCGTAAGCCGTGCGGCTATAGGCGCTCATCGGGTCGCCCGTGGTGTGGGTTGCCGCATCAGGGGGTGTGAGTGGCTCAAACTTGAGGCAGGCAGCGCCCATCTGGCGCAGGCGTTGCAGCGCGGCGGGGCCAGGCAGGTTCAAGCTCAGGCTCAAAATACGAACGCCCTTGAGCACTCGTGATGGTTTGCGGGTGGAATGAGGCATGTTGAGTGCTGGGTGAAAGCTCCATGAAAGGTGACACGGTGATGAAGCATACAGACGCGTTATGGGTATTGTGCGCGGGACAAATTCACTGGGGGGCACGGGTAGAATCCGGATTTCGCAAGACTATTTTGTCTTGTAATTTTCTGGCTTCCCCGCGCGGCGGTGGTCGGGACCCCGGTACCCGGCATTGAAGTCAAATGGCTCAAGGATTTTCATGAAACGTGTGGACGATTTTCGCCTGAAGTTCGGTAAAAAAGAAATTGTGCCGATCATCATTGGCGGTATGGGCGTGGATATTTCAACCGCTGAATTGGCGTTGGAGGCGGCGCGGTTGGGTGGCATTGGCCACATCTCCGATGCCATGGTCAACGATGTGTCAGACCGACGGTTTGACACCAGCTTTGTCAAAGACAAGACCAAGCTGTACAAAGCTAACATCAACAACTCGGACAAGTCGGGTGTCAAATTTGATCTGGATGTGTTGGCAGACGCCACCCGTCGCCATGTGGGTGCCACCATGGACGCCAAAAAAGGCGATGGCCTGATTTTTGTGAACTGCATGGAAAAACTCACCATGAACGGCCCGCGCGAGACCCTACAGGTGCGCATGGCCTCGGCGCTGGATGCTGGCATTGACGGCATCACCATGAGCGCGGGCCTGCATTTGGGCTCCTTTGGCCTGATTGCCGATCATCCGCGTTTTCGTGATGCCAAGCTCGGCATCATCGTGTCAAGTGTGCGCGCCCTGCAATTGTTCTTGCGTAAAAACGCCCGCTTGAACCGTTTGCCTGATTTCGTGATTGTGGAAGGCCCGCTGGCGGGCGGTCACCTGGGTTTTGGTCTGGATTGGGAGCAATACGATCTGGCAACCATCATTGCCGAAGTCATCAAGTATGTGAAGGACGAAGAGCTCAACATCCCCGTGATTGCCGCAGGCGGCATCTTCACGGGCAGCGATGCGGTGTCGTTCCTTGAAACCGGTTCGGCAGCGGTACAAGTGGCCACGCGCTTCACGGTGTCCAACGAATGTGGTTTGCCGGCCGATGTGAAGCAGGATTACTTCGTTGCCAGCGAAGCCGACATCATCGTCAACACCATTTCGCCCACCGGCTACCCGATGCGCATGCTCAAAGGCTCTCCAGCCATTGGCGACGGCATTCGACCCAATTGCGAGTCATACGGCTATTTGCTCGATGGCAACGGCAATTGCGCCTACATCACCTCTTACAACCGTGAACTGGCGCTGCACCCAGACGGCAAAAACATCAAGGTGCTGGACAAGACCTGCCTGTGCACGCAGATGCGTAACTTCAAGTTGTGGACCTGCGGCCACTACACCTACCGCCTGAAAGACACCACCCGACGCAACGCTGATGGCAGTTACCAAACGCTCAGCACGGAACACATCTTCAAGGATTACCAGTTCAGCGTGGACAACCAGGTTGCGCTGCCCGCTTGATCTGACACTGGTTTTGCCCATTTGAAAAGCCCCGGTCGCTGACGCGCTAGCCGGTCGTTGACGCGCTAGCCGGTAGCCGGTAGCTTAAAGTGTTGATGAACAGATTGAGAGCCGCACCCCGGTTGGGGATTAAATTAATAATCCCCCCTATAGCCACATCTACCCCCCGTTTGCGGAGGCCACAAGTCTTGTGCCAACAGCGTAGTAAAACCCCTCAGACGAGGGTGTTAGTAAGCTGATGGCCAAGAGCACTCGCTGAACCGATGCCGCAATATTCAGTGCCAAATAGGACGCTATACACGTGGAAATTGTGTAAGACGCTACTGAAAATATAGCGTCTTGGGGCAGTATCGGGTAAGTAGGTGCACCGGATTGACAGTGCAATGGTGAGCAGATACCATTTTGCTATCTAAATGCAACTCAAGATAATGCCATGACTGAAGCCACCTTGTTAATCAAACGCATGCCCGCCGACCTGAAAACGTGGCTTGCTGGGGAGGCGCAGCGCAACCACCGCTCCATGAACAAGGAAACCATCCAGTTGCTGGAAGAGGCACGTGCTCTGCGCGACAAGGTCGCCAAGCCCGAGCGTGATGCCCAGGCGCTGGCCAACATCTTAGCCACCATGCATGCCCTGCCGGTGTTGGATGCCCGGCCCTCGAACGAGATGCTGTATGACGCATCCGGTCTGCCCCAATGAGTGATGCGGGCCAGGCGTTACCAGCCGCAGTAATCGATTCGTCAGCATTGATGAGCATTTTGCTGGGCGAAGCGGCGGCACCATTGTTCATGACCGGATTCCAGGCGACGGAGAAACTTTACATTGGCGCAGCCACCCAAGCCGAAACCTGGCTGGCCGCATTCAATTCCAAGGGTCTTGCGGGTGCCCAACTGGTGGGGGCGTTGCTGGTGGCATTGCAGGTGGAGACGGTGGATTTCACACAGGGCACGCTGCCCCAGTTCATCGAGGGTGCTAAAACCCACCACAAGGCGGACCCTAAAGCACGTTTGAACCTGGGCGACCTGTTTACTTATGCGTTGGTCCGGGATATGAACTTGCCCCTGTTTTTTCGAGGCACGGATTTCACGAACACCACCATTGAGAATGCCATGGTGCAGTTGGGCTACGCCCTATCGGAAAAAGGTGTGCCGCTGCCGAAGCAAGATTAAAAAGGGAGAAAGCATTTGTCACCCGAAACCATATCTCGACTAGATTCTCGCATCGTTCGATATTTCTTTGCCAATGTACCCTTGGCGGGCAGCGTCACCGTAAATAGCTGAATGCCCTACTTTTTCTGGCGCATAAAAGTCTCGAAATTCGCATGTTTCCTCACTTTTGGCCATCAGCTTATTAACACCCCCAGACGAAAAAAAAACTGCAGACGTTAAGCGCAAAGCGGGTTCCGGAAGGTTAAGCCCTTCAAATCAACACTTTCAGCTACCGCCCAGGCTGACGCGATGCGGGGCTTCTTAACAGGTGCGGCGTGTGCGGCGGTCTAAAACTGAATGCCCGCCGGGTTACCCGGATTGGGCCTGGGTGTGATGGGGGCCACCGCAGGACGGGATGCCTGTGCTGCCGGGGTGGGCCTGTCTGTGGCGGCAGATTTTTCTGGCAGTGTCAGCGGCGCGGCAGCCGGGGGGCGGTAGCCTGCGGGTAATGTCGAGCGCACCGGGTAGCCTGCGGCGTTCAGGTACTGTGTCCACTCTGCAGCTGCGAAACCGGCCACATGCTGCGCACCAATGGTCAAAAATGGCAGCGATGTGCTGCCGCTCAGGCGTTGCAACGCATCCGCATCCTGCGCGCTGGTGACGGTTTTTTCGGAAAACGGCACGCCTCTGCTACTCAGAAGGCCGCGACCACTGTCACAAGGCGCGCAGTTGCTGCTGCTGTACAGCGTGACCGGGTATTTGCCAACCACTTGGCGCAATTCGAATGGCAACGCAGGGCCACCCGTCTGGTTTGTCGCAGCCGTCTTGTCTGTCGACGTCACTTTGCCTGTTGGCGTGGCGGGCGGCTTGTCAGAAAACGTCACCCGGCCATCTGGCCCGACGATGCGGTAAACCTGCTGTGCCTGGGCATCCACAGCCACAAACGTGACGCAGCCACAAGCCAAAGCCAACATCCAACTCGCTAGCGGGTGTGTGGTCGCCACACCAGAAGATTGAATGGCGGAAAAATGTGTATGCATCTTGTGGGATCCTTAAGCAGGTTGCGACATGCCCTGATGGCGAAGCAGCGCGTCCAGATTGGGCTCACGGCCGCGGAACGCCTTGAACGATTCAATGGCCGGACGGCTACCCCCTGCTTCCAGAATGGCCTCACGGTATTTTTTGCCTGTCTCTGCGTTGGGCAAGCCGTCAGAACCCACCGTCTCTTCAAAGGCTGCATAAGCATCGCTGCTCAGCACTTCTGCCCATTTGTAGCTGTAGTACCCGGCTGCATAACCCCCTGCAAAAATATGACTGAAGGTGTGTGCGGTACGCGCGAAAGTGGGCGGCTGCAGAACGGCGACCTCATCGCGCACCTGCTGCAGCAGCGGCATCACGTCCTGGGCAGGGTCGTGTGCGGTGTGCAGCAGCATGTCGAACAATGAAAACTCAATTTGCCGCAGGGTTTGCATGCCGCTCTGGAAATTTTTGGCAGCCAGCATCTTGTCAAACAAGGTTTGTGGCAGAGGTACATCGGTGTCGACGTGGGCAGTCATGTTTTTCAGCACATCCCACTCCCAGCAGAAGTTTTCCATGAACTGGCTGGGCAACTCAACCGCATCCCACTCCACGCCGCTGATGCCGGACACATCACGTTCGTTCACCTGGGTCAGCATGTGGTGCAGGCCGTGGCCAAATTCATGGAACAAGGTGGTGACATCGTCGTGCGTCAGCAGGGCGGGCTTGCCTTCAATACCGCTGGCAAAGTTGCACACCAAGTGCGCCACCGGTGTTTGCAATTGGTGCGTGTCAGGGCGCAGCCAGCGGCCGCGCACGTCGTCCATCCAGGCGCCGCCGCGCTTGCCACTGCGGGCGCCAGGGTCGAGGTAAAACTGGCCGACCAGCTCAGTGCTGCCGTGCGCTTGGGCACGTTCAATGCGGTAAAAACGGACCGACTCATGCCACACCGGCGCGTGGTCTTCGCGAATCGACACTTCAAACAGGGTTTCGACAATTTTGAACAAACCCGCCAGCACCGTGGGCAGAGGAAAGTACTGTTTGACTTCTTGTTCGTTGAAAGCGTAGCGCGCTTCCTTGAGCTTTTCGCTCACATAAGGCCAATCCCAGGGCTGTGGGTCGGGCAGGTTCAGGTGCTCAGCCGCGAAGGCCCGCAGGTCGGCCAGGTCTTGTTGTGCAAATGGGCGCGCACGTTGCGCGAGGTCGCGCAAAAAGTCCACCACATGCTGCGGTGATTCGGCCATTTTTGGCACCACCGACAAAGTACCGAAGTTCGGGTAACCCAGCAGCCTGGCTTCCTCAAGACGCAACGCCAGCATCTCGCTGATGATGCTGGAGTTGTCGAACTTGGTGCTGTCACCTTCGGCCTGATCTGACGCCCGGGTCACATACGCACGGTAGAGTGTCTGGCGCAATGCGCTGCTGCTGGCAAATTGCATCACGGGCAAGTAGCATGGCATTTTCAGGGTCAGCTTGTAGCCGTCTTTGTCATCAGCTTGCGCCGATTTGCGGGCGGTGTGTGTCACATCGTCAGGCACGCCATGTAACTCGTCAGCTTGTGCGTAGTAGGCGAAGGCATCAGTGGCGTCCAGCGCGTTTTCGCTGAACTTCTGACTTAAAAAGGCTTGTCGTTCGGCAATGGCAGCAAAGCGCTCTTTCTCTGCGCCTTTCAGGTCGGCGCCGCCGAGCACAAAATTACGCAGCGCATTTTTCAGTGCCTGGCGTTGTTCGGCGTTCAGGCTTTCAGCATCAATGGCGCGGTACTTGGCATACAGGCGCTCATCTGCACCCAAGCGCGTATAAAACTCTGTGACTTTGGGCAGCACCGCGTTAAAGGCCGCACGCAACTCAGGCGTGTCAGCCACACTGTTGAGGTGGCTGACCGAACCCCAGGCACGGGACAGGCGCTCGGTGGCGACATCCAGAACCTCGGCAATGGCTTGCCATCCGGCTGTGAAGTCTGGCGCGGTCACGGTCTCAAGCGCCACATCAGCCTCGGTCAACAGCAGTTCAATGGCAGGTTCGACGTGCTCCGGTCCGATCTGGTCAAAGTGGGGCAGGCCGTCAAAGGAAAGTAGAGAATTGTTCATATTGATTAGATGGCGGCACGTTCCGCCGCTTCAAGGGTGTTCATCAACAGCATCGTAATGGTCATGGGGCCAACCCCACCGGGCACGGGGGTGATGAAGCCGGCCACCTGACGCACACCTTCAAAGTCGACATCACCGCACAGCTTGCCCTCATCGTTGCGATTCATGCCCACATCCAGCACCACGGCGCCAGGTTTGACCATGTCAGCGGTGACCATGTTGCGCTTGCCCACGGCTGCCACGATCACGTCAGCTTGCAGCGTCAAGGCCTTGAGGTTGACAGTGGCGCTATGGCAAATGGTCACCGTGGCATTTTTTTGCAGCAGCATCAAGGCCATGGGTTTGCCCACAATGTTGCTGCGCCCGATCACCACCGCATGCTTGCCCTTGAGGTCGTAGTTGATGGATTCGAGCATCTTCATGCAGCCGTAGGGCGTGCACGGCCAAAAGCCTGGCATGCCTGTCATCAGGGCGCCAGCGCTGGCGATGTGGAAGCCATCCACGTCCTTGAGCGGTGAAATCGCTTCGATCACCTTGTTGGCATCAATGTGCTTGGGCACCGGCAACTGCACCAGAATGCCGTGAATGGCGGGGTCGTTGTTGAGGGCTTCAATGCGCGTCAGCAGTTCGGCCTCAGTCATCGTGGCATCAAACTTTTCCAGCACCGAATGAAAGCCGCAGTCCTGGCAGCCTTTGACCTTGTTGCGCACATAGACCTGGCTGGCCGGGTTTTCACCCACCAGAATCACGGCCAGGCCCGGCGTGACGCCACGCGAGTTGAGGGCCAGTGCGCGTGCGGTGACCTCGGTGCGAAGCTTTTGAGAGAGTGCGACACCGTCAATGATGCGTGCCGTTTGAGAGCGTGTTGTCATGTCAAATCCATCAATAAAAAAGCCCGCTGATCCTTATGGGGCGGGCGTAAGTAGATATGAAAAAAATAGCAAATGATCAGGCCTTGACGGCATTTGGCCCCAGCGCAATTTTGAGCAGATCTGCCACCGTGTTGGCGCCGAGCTTTTCCATGATGTTGGCGCGGTGCGCCTCCACTGTTTTGATGCTGATGCCCAGGTCGTCGGCAATCTGCTTGTTCAGGCGGCCCGCCACGATGCGTTCCAGCACTTGCGACTCACGCAACGTCAGCCGCGCCATCAGGGCGTCGCGGTTGATGGCACTTTGGTATTCGGCAAACGACTCTTTGGCCTGCTCCAACATGCGCTCAACCAAAGGCAGCAGCTGTGGCTCATCAAAAGGCTTTTGAATGAAATCCATGGCGCCTTTTTTCATGGTGTCGACGGCCATTGGCACATCACCATGTCCGGTGATGAAAGCCAGCGGCAGGGGCGAATTGCTCTCGATCAGGCGGTTTTGTAACTCCAGTCCGGTCATGCCATCCATGCGGATGTCAACAATCAAACATGCCACCTCGCGGGCATCAAACCGGCTGAGAAATGACTCAGCCGAGTCAAAACAGCGGACGCGATAGTCTTTGCCCTCAAGCATCCACTGTAATGAATCGCGGACTGCCTCGTCATCGTCAACGACGTACACCGTACCTTTTTTTGGGATCAAACTCATGGTGGAACCTGCAATATATGTTGTTCAGCGCGCTGGCGTGGCGTGGCCGGTAGAGGTTCTGCAATGGGTATCCAGAAGGTGAAGCAGCAGCCTGTCACGACCTCGCCATTGTAGAGGTTCTCCGCTTTCATTCGGCCCATGTGGGACTCCACAATAG
>JBBQZG010000052.1:0-19722 GCA_038207945.1 Burkholderiales bacterium | reverse complement strand
CCTGCACACCACTGAGACATTTGTCGAGATGGCCGAGCGCCTGGTAGAGTTGGGCTGCGACTCGATCTGCCTGAAAGACATGGCGGCACTGCTCAAGCCGCAGGCCGCTTTTGACATTGTCAAAGGCATCAAGACACGTTGTGGCGAGAGCGTGCGCATTCACGTCCATACCCACGCCACCACGGGTGTCACGCTGGTGTCACTGATGAAGGCCATCGAAGCCGGGGCCGACTGTGTGGACACTGCCATCAGCTCACTGAGCCTGGGGCCCGGCCACAACCCGACCGAAAGCCTGGTCGCCATGCTGGACGGCACCGGTTACCAGGCGCTCCTGGACAAGGACTGCCTGCACCGCATCAAGACCCATTTTGCGGCGCTGCGCCCGCGTTATCAGGCGTTCATGTCCAACATCCACGGGGTCGAGACCGACATCTTCGACAGCCAGATTCCGGGCGGCATGATTTCCAACATGGAAAGCCAGTTGAAACAGCAAAATGCCGGGGATCGCATCGACGAAGTGTTCATCGAGGTGCCACGCGTGCGTGAAGATGCCGGCTTTCCGCCGCTGGTCACACCGTCGAGCCAGATTGTCGGGACGCAGGCGGTCTTCAATGTCTTGATGGGGCGTTACAAGGTGATGTCCAGCGAGTTCGCTGACCTGATGCTGGGCTATTACGGCAAGACACCGGGCGAACGCGACCCGGAAGTGGTGGCGCTGGCCACCGCTCAAGCGCACAAGCCGGCCATCGACCAGCGCCCCGCCGACCTGCTGCACCCCGAGTGGGAGGCCTTGCACACCGCCGCCATGGCGCTGCCAGGCTGCAATGGCACTGAAGAAGATGTGCTGACTTACGCCATGTTCCCGCAAGTCGCCCCTGGATTTTTTGAAAAACGTGCGCAAGGGCCACTGAACCTCGGGCGCGATCCAACGCCTGCAGAAAAGCCCAGCGCATCAGGTTCAGACCAGGCCCCGGTGCGCACACCGATCACTTACGACGTCAGACTGAATGGCCGATCACACCGGATATCCGTCACGCCCATCGACCAATAGACAGGGAACACCATGAGCGCCATGCAGCAAAAAATTGAAGAACTCCGTCGTCGGCAGGAAGAAACCTACCTGGGTGGCGGCGCGGACAAACAGGCGAAGCAGCGTCAGTCAGGGCGCCTGACGGCGCGCGAACGCGTCGCCGCGTTGGTCGACAACGGCAGTTTTGATGAAGTGGGGCTGTTTGTCACGCACCGCTCCTCCTCGTTTGGCATGCAGGGAAAAACCCTGGCCGCCGACGGCGTGGTGACTGGCGCAGCGGCCATCGGTGGGCGGCTGGTGCACCTGGCCAGCCAGGACTTTACGGTGGCTGGCGGATCGGCCGGCGAGATGCACTCCATCAAGGTCGCCGACATCATGAAGGCGTCGCTCAGGGCCGGCTCACCCTTTGTCTTCATCAACGACTCGGGTGGCGCGCGCGTGCAGGAAGGCATCGCCTCCTTGTCGGGCTATGGCAAGGTGTTTCATGCCAATGTGCTGCTCTCAGGCGCCGTGCCGCAGATCTCGCTGATCTGCGGCCCTTGTGCCGGCGGGGCCGCCTACAGCCCGGCGCTGACTGACTTCATCATCCAGACCCGCCAGGCCCAGATGTTCATCACCGGGCCACAAGTCATCAAGCAGGTCACCGGGGAAGACGTCAGCGCGGAAGAACTCGGCGGAGCCGACGCCCACATGGTGCATTCGGGCGTGATCCATTTCATCGCCGACGACGACCAACATGCCATTTTGTTGTGCCACAAGCTGCTCAGCTTTCTGCCGTCCAATAACCTCGAAGACCCGCCACAGGCCGAGGGTGACCGTTCGGTTGAGCCCAACCCGGCACTGGAAACCATCCTGCCAGAAGAATCCAAGCAGGGTTACGACATGCGCGCCGTGATTGAGTCGATTGTCGATTTCGGCGATTTCTTCGAAGTCCAGGCAGGCTACGCCATGAACATCGTCGTGGGCTTCGCCCGTGTGTGTGGCAGTTCGGTCGGCGTCATTGCCAACCAGCCTTCCGTGCTGGCCGGCGCACTGGACATCAATGCCTCCAACAAGGCAGCACGCTTCATCCGTTTTTGCAACGCCTTCAACATCCCGCTGGTCACGCTGGTCGATGTCCCTGGTTTCATGCCTGGTGTGGAACAGGAGTACGGCGGCATCATCCGCCATGGCGCCAAGCTGCTGTTTGCCTACGCTGCGGCAACCGTGCCCAAGATCACGGTCATTCTGCGCAAGAGCTACGGTGGCGCCTACCTCGCCATGTGCGGCAAAGACCTCGACGCCGACCGTGTCTTTGCCTGGCCGACGGCTGAGATTGCCGTGATGGGCGCCGAGGGTGCCGCTGAGATCGTGTTCCGCAAGGAGATTGCCGAAGCGGCTGATCCGGCCCAACGCCGTGCGGAGCTGATCCAGAACTACCGCGACACCTTCTCCAACCCTTACGTCGCCGCCGAACAGCGGCTGGTGGACTCGGTGATCGAACCCAAAGACACCCGTCGTCACATCGCCCAGGCGCTGGAATACCTGCGCATCAAGCGTGTGCCAAGGCCACACAAGAAGCACGGCCTGATGCCGCTTTAGGACGCACACCATGCAAGCACAAACCAACGACCCGCTGGCGCTTGTCGCAGAGATGCGTGAGGAAATCAATGCCCTCAAGCTGCGCGTCAGCGCACTGGAGCGCAACGCCGTCCTGGCCGCAGCAGCCCCTGGCGCGCCCAGCGACGAAGACATGCTGGCCATTTCAGCTGCCGTGGCGGCCTTTCTCGGGATGCGTGCGCGCATCCGCCAAGTGCGCTTGGTGCACTCCAGCGCCTGGGCCCAAGTTGGGCGCATGGGCACTCACGCCTCGCACCACACTCATTGAATGGAACATCCGTGAAACTACGCATCACCCTGGACGAAAGAACCTTTGAAGTAGAGGTCGAGGTGGCTGACGCAGACCATGCCAGCCTGCCCCCGGCCTATCCCGTAGGCTCGGCACGGCTGGCTGGTAGTGCGGCCAGCGCACTCGCGCCTGCATCAGGCCAGGCAGCAGGCACACCGCCGCCCGCCTTGGCAGACGAAAGCAAAGCCTGCCGCAGCCCGGTCTCCGGTGTGGTGGTCAAGGTGGTTGCCAGCGCTGGCGCCAGCATTCAGGCGGGTGACTCGATCCTGGTTTTGGAGGCCATGAAGATGGAGACCAACATCACCGCACCGGTCTCGGGCGTGATCACCGCCATCAAGGTCGCGCAAGGTGACCGCGTACAGACCGGAGATGTCTTGGTCGAATTTGACTGAACGCCACGGGGCGCAGCGCCTGCTCAGCCAGGCAAACTCAGGCAGCCTGGTACGCCACCCGGCCACCGACCAAAGTGCAGCGCACACGCCCCGGCAACTCGTAGCCCGAGAACGGGGTGTGTTTGCCCTGGCTGACCAAGGCATCGCTTTGAACCGTCCAGTGGGCCTGCGGGTCAAACACGCAGACATCCGCCAAACCACCCACCTGCAAATGCCCGGTGCGGCCCGCGCGGTGGCCCATGGAGGCGCCGAGCACCTTGGCCGGGCCATCGGTCACCACCGAGATGGCGCGTGCCAAGTCCACGCCACCGTCCTGATGCCACTTGTAGGCGAGGCTCAGCAACAGTTCCAGACCCGTGGCGCCGGGTTCACTCTCGGCAAACGGCAAAGCCTTGGCATCTTCGGCCACCGGCGTGTGGTCTGACACCAGCGCATCGATGGTGCCAGCGGCCAGCCCGGCACGCAGGGCATCGCGGTCACGCTGCTGGCGCAACGGCGGGTTCAGGCGGGCACGGCTGTCAAAGAAGCCGATGTCGGTGTCAGTCAAGTGCAGCGAGTTGATGCTGACATCACACGTCACATTCAACCCATCTGCCTTGGCCTGGCGCACCAGCGCCACACCAGCGGCACTGCTGATACGGCACAGGTGCACGCGCGCTCCGGTGTTGCGCATCAGCTCAAAAATGGAGTGCATGGCGATGGTTTCCGCCATCACCGGCACACCGCTCAAGCCCATGCGGGTGGCTAACGGGCCACTGGCGGCCACGCCCTGCCCCAGAAAATAGTCTTGCGGGCGTAGCCACACGGCGTACCCGAAGGTGCTGGCATACTGCAACGCGCGCTGCATCACCTGGGTGTTGGCCAGCATCACCTCGGCCTGACTGAAGGCCACACAACCGGCGTCGGTCAACATCACCATCTCGGTCAGCGTGTCGCCCTTGAGACCACGGGTGAGTGCGCCCAGCGGGTAAACGCGCGCCTGTGCCAGCTTTTCAGCCCGAAAGCGCAGCATTTCCACCAAACCCGGCTCGTCCAGCACCGGGTCGGTGTCGGGCTGGCACACCAGACTGGTCACACCACCGGCCATGGCAGCGGCCATTTCGGATTCGAGCATGCGGGCGTGTTCGTTGCCCGGCTCGCGCAGGCGCACTGCCAAATCCACCAGCCCTGGCAACACCAGGCAGCCTTCAGCCTGAATTATCAGATCAGGCTGAAAATCTGATGCTATGTTTTCAATAGCTGCTACCGCACCATTGACAAGGGCTACATCGGCTTTTTTATCGAAACCACTGGCGGAATCAATGACCCGGCCACCTTTGATCAGTACACGTGTTTGCTTGTTCATCTTGACGCTTTTAAAAAGGTTCAGGCTTCGTTGCCAGCAACGATGCTCATCACTGCCATGCGCACCGCAATGCCAAAGGTCACTTGCGGCAGGATCACGCTTTGCTGGCCGTCGACCACCGCGGAATCAATCTCAACGCCGCGGTTGATCGGTCCCGGGTGCATCACGATGGCGTCCGGCTTGGCCAGTTGCAGTTTGGCGGGCGTCAGGCCAAAGCTCTTGAAAAATTCCTGGCTTGACGGCAAGAGCGCACCACTCATGCGCTCGTTTTGCAGGCGCAGCATGATGACCACGTCCGCGCCCTTGATGCCTTCTTCAAGGGTATGACAGACGCGCACACCCATTTGCGCCATGTCCGAGGGCACCAGGGTTTTGGGGCCCACGACACGCACCTCGGCACAACCCAGGGTGGTGAGGGCGTGGATGTCGGAGCGCGCCACCCGCGAGTGCAACACGTCGCCCACAATGGCCACCGTCAGGTTGGCAAAGTCACCCTTGTAGTGGCGAATGGTGTACATGTCGAGCAGACCCTGCGTGGGATGCGCGTGGCGACCGTCGCCGGCGTTGACCACATGCACATGCGGGGCCACATGCTGGGCAATCAGGTAGGGCGCGCCGGACTCGCTGTGGCGCACCACAAAAATATCAGCTGCCATGGCGCTCAGGTTGGCAATGGTGTCTAGCAAGGACTCGCCCTTGGCGGCCGACGACTTGGCAATGTCGAGGTTGATCACGTCGGCGCTCAGGCGCTTGGCGGCAATCTCGAAGGTAGTGCGGGTGCGCGTGGAGTTTTCAAAAAACAGGTTGAAGACACTTTTGCCGCGCAGCAAGGGCACTTTTTTGACCTCGCGATGGCCCACCGAGACAAAATTGCTGGCGGTGTCGAGCACCTGGGTCAGGATGCTTTTGGGCAGCCCCTCGGTGGAGAGCAGGTGGATCAGCTCACCGTTTTTGTTGAGCTGCGGGTTGCGCTTGTACAGCATGGCTAAATGTCTTTCACATTGAAACTGAAGTGACCCGACTCACTGCGCGCCAAAGCCAGCGACTGGGCCGCAGGCAAATGGATGCGCGCCATGCACAGGTCCGCCTGAATGGGCAACTCGCGGCCGCCCCGGTCCACCAGCACTGCCAGCTTGACACTGGCCGGGCGGCCAAAGTCAAACAATTCATTAAGGACGGCGCGAATGGTGCGGCCAGTGAACAGCACATCGTCAAGCAGCAGCACCTGGGCACCGTTCACATCAAACTCAATCCGGGTCGGCTGCACGCCCGAGGTCATGCCACGGCGGGCGTAGTCGTCGCGGTGCATGGCGGACGAGATCACGCCAATCGGCTGGCTAAGTCCTAAGTCGTGGTGCAAGCGCTCAGCCAGCCAGACACCGCCCGAGGCGATACCCAGCAAATGGGTCTGGGGAGTGATCAACGCCTTCACGCTGGCGGCCAGCTCGGCATACAAGGCCTCGGCATCCAACAACAGCGCGCCCTCACCTGGCGGCGACCCAGCGCGACTTGAGACCAATGAGCTCATGGCAGACTCCTTAAAAATTGTTCAAGAATGATGCAGGCCGCGGCTGCATCGGCATCGCGTGCGCCGTTCGAACGGGCCTCGGTGGTGGTGTAGCGCTCATCCACCTCAAATACCGGTAAATTGAAACGGCCATGCAGTTGGCGGGCAAAACGGCGCGCCCGCACGGTGTTTTCATGGGCTGCGCCGTCCGGGTGAAACGGCACGCCCACCACCAGCGCGTCAGGCTGCCAGGTTTTGAGATGCTGCGCGACTTTTTCAAAGCGGACGTTGCCTTCAGCCGTGATCGTGCCCTGGGGTTGTGCCGTGCGCATGAGCCGGTTACCCACGGCAAAGCCGGTGCGCTTGAGACCAAAGTCGAGCGCCATGAAGGTTTGCAAATTTGCCGACACCACCGGATTCGGGTTGACGCTTGAGTTATTCAGCGCCAAGCTCATGCGTGCCCCGCATCAGGTGACAGCATCCAGGGCTCCAGGCCAAGGAGTTTGAGTGCTTGCGCATAACGATCGGCCACCGGGGTCTCAAAGATCAGGCGCGTATCGGCCTCCACCGTGAGCCAGCTGTTTTCGCCCAGCTCCGACTCCAGTTGCCCTTCGCCCCAGGCCGCATAACCCAATGAAACCAGCATTCTGCCCGGCCCACTGCCGGTGGAGATGGCCTCCAGAACGTCGCGCGAGGTGGTCATCTCCAACCCACCCGGGATCACCATGGTGCTGGCGTACACCGGCTGCGCGGGTTTGTCCTTGTCTGCAAACGTGGCGTCATGCAACACAAAACCGCGTTCGGTCTGCACCGGGCCACCAAAAAATACGGGTGCTTTTAGCAGGTCAGGTCGGGTCAGCGACAGTTCGACCTTGTCAAACAGCCCTTTGAGGTTAATCTCGCAGGGTTTGTTGATGACCAGCCCCAGAGCCCCGCGCTGGCTGTGTTCGCACAGATAAACGACACTCCGCCCAAACAGCGGATCCTGCAGCCCGGGCATGGCGATCAGAAAATGATTCGTCAGGTTGGTGGTGGCAGAATTTTCAGACATAAATCCATTTTAGCGATGAACATGCCAGCAACTTTTGACACCGGACTGATGTGGTTTCGCCGGGATTTGCGCCTCCATGACAACGCCGCACTGCACATGGCACTGAGTCAGTGTGTCCGCGTGCACTGCGTTTTTATTTTTGACAGCGCCATCCTGTCGAGCCTGCCGCGTGCTGACCGACGCGTGGAATTCATCCGTGAGTCGCTGGTGGAACTCGATGCCCAGTTGCGCGACATGTGCGGCAACGCAAGTGCCGGCCTGATCGTGCGCCATGCGGCGGCTGACCAAGAGATTGTTGACCTGGCTGTGGCCTTGAAAGCGCAGGCGGTGTTTGCAGCGCGCGACTACGAACCGCAAGCGGTGGCGCGTGATGCCAAAGTGCAGGTGCATCTGGCCCAAATGGGCTGTGTGTTTTTAAGCTGCAAAGACCAGGTGATATTTGAAGGCCGCGAGGTGTTGACCCAATCCGGCACGCCTTACGGCGTGTTCACGCCGTACAAAAACAACTGGCTCTCACGCGTGTCGCCAGATGATCTGCGCACGCATGACAGCGCGCTGCTGGCCGATCGCCTGAGCGAGCGGCCACCAGAGTTCCAGCGATCCGTACCCAGTTTGAGTGACATCGGGTTTGAGGCCACCAACCTGTCCAGTTTAAAAATCCCGACCGGTGCCAACGGCGGCCAAGCCTTGTTTGAGGCCTTTTTTGAGCGCATGGACGACTACCACGCCACGCGTGACTTCCCCGCCGTCAAAGGCCCGAGCTATCTGGGTGTGCACTTGCGCTTTGGTACGGTGTCGATCCGCCAACTGGTACGCATTGCCCTGCAACGCCAGGCCGCAGGCAGCCCGGGCGCCACGGTATGGTTGAGCGAACTGGTGTGGCGTGATTTTTACTTTGCGATCCTGGCCAATTTCCCCCATGTGTCCCAGCGTGCCTTCAAACCTGAGTACGATGCCATTGAATGGGAAAGCGGCCCGCATGCCCAAGCGCTGTTTGCCGCCTGGTGCCATGGCCAAACAGGTTATCCGCTGGTGGATGCGGCCATGGCGCAGCTCAACCAGACCGGCTACATGCACAATCGCCTGCGCATGGTGGCGGGCAGTTTTCTGGTGAAGGATTTGGGGCTGGACTGGCGCTGCGGCGAGCGTTACTTTGCCGAGAAGCTCAACGACTTTGACCTGTCAGCCAACAACGGCGGCTGGCAATGGGTGGCATCGAGTGGCTGCGATGCGCAACCCTACTTTCGCATCTTCAATCCTGTGAGCCAGAGCAAAAAATTTGACCCGCAGGGCAAGTTCATTCGGCGCTACCTGCCACAACTGGCCAAACTGTCTGACAAAAGCATCCATGCGCCTTGGGCCGCCAAGCCAATCGAGCTACAGGCTGCAGGCATCACGCCAGGGGTGAATTACCCGCCACCCCTCGTGCAGCACAACGAAGCCCGCGCCAAAACGCTGGCACGCTACGCGGTGGTCAAAAAACCCGGCGCGACACCGGGTGCGGGCGACTGACCTCACGCAGCGTGACAGGCCAACACCCCAAATAATAATTAAAAACAATAGCTACTAACACTCTATTCATAAGGGCTAGAGCCTATTTTCACCTTTAAACAGTGACTTCGCAATACTGCCGTACAAGCGCGATCAATTCGTCTTCCGGATAAGGCTTGCCAAGGTAGTGATCCACTTTGAGTTCTCTGGCGTAATCGCGGTGTTTTTCTGCAATGCGCGAGGTGATCATGATGATCGGCAGGTCGCTCAGACGGGCATCGCTACGAATGTTGCGCACCAAGTCAAAGCCATCCATGCGCGGCATCTCAATGTCGGTCAACACTACCGAGGGTTTTTCTGCCTGGAGCATGTCCAGCGCCTGCAAACCATCCGAGGCCAGCGCCACACGGAAGCCTTCTCGTTTGAGCAGCCGCTGGGTGACACGACGCACAGTGATCGAATCGTCCACCACCAGCACCAAAGGCAACTGCGCAGGGGTTGTGGGCAAGTCGGTGACGGGCACCTCTGTGGCCCTGCGGAAAGCGTCCGCCTGCGCACCATAACTCACTGAGAGCGCGACCGGGTTGTAAATCAGCACCACTGCGCCAGAGGCCAACACCGACATCCCCGCCAGCCCTGGCAATCTGGAGAGTTGTGGCCCGAGGTTCTTGACCACCACCTCCTGGTTACCGAGCACTTCATCCACGTGCAGGGCCACATGGCGCCCGGCACTGCGGAAAATGGCCACCGACGCCGTCTTGGCCGAAGCTTCTGCACTGGCTTTGGAGACTTGCAGCAGCGCCCCCGACCAGTAAAACGGCACCGCTGTGCTGTTGTAATTGAATTCACCCGCACTGTATGCCGCAGCCACTTCATTGGCAGGTACACGGCGCACCAATTCCACCAAACTGGCTGGCACACCCATCACGGCGTCGCCAATACGCAGCAACACCACCTGGGTCACGGCGGTGGTCAAAGGCAGCACCAACCTGAACTGGGTGCCGTGACCGCTTTGCGTGCTGAGCTCAATGCGCCCGCCCAATGCATTGACTTCATTGCGAACCACATCCATGCCAATGCCGCGACCGGAGAGTTCGCTGACTTCGCTCACGGTCGACAGACCGGACGCGAAGATCAGGTTGGCCACTTGCTCATCGGTCAACACCTCATCAGCCGCCATCAGATCCTGCGCCAGCGCTTTGGCACGAATACGCGCCAGGTCCAGCCCGGCACCGTCATCACGGAAGCTCACCGCCACATCGTTGCTTTGCTGCTCCAGCGTGATGCTGATGGTGCCCATAGGCGGCTTGCCGGCTGCGGCGCGCACCTCTGACGCCTCAATGCCATGCCCCACGGCGTTGCGCAACAAGTGCTCAAAAGCGGGGGCAACTCGGTCAAGCACGCCCCGGTCCATTTCGAGCGAACCGCCCACAATGTCAAGTTTGACCTGCTTGCCTGCATCTTTGGCGGCCTGCCGCACCACACCATAGAGGCGCTCCGAAATGCTGTCGAACTCCACCATGCGGGTGCGCAGCAACTCGCGTTGCAACTCACGCGCCTGGCGTGCCTGGGCAATCAAGTCATCTTCAACCCCAGCCACGGTTTGTTGCAAACTGCGTTGCAAGGTGGCGACGTCGTGCACCGATTCAGCCATCATGCGGGTCAGTTCCTGCACGCGGGTGAAGCGGTCAAACTCAAGGGGATCAAAGCCTTGCGCGGCGTCTTTGGTCTGAGCCAGGCGCGACTGCATCTGAGATTCAGACTGCAGCTCAATGTCTCGCAACTGGTGACGCAAGCGGTCCAGATTGCTGGTCAATTCACCCAGTGAGCCGCGCAACTGCCCGAGGCGCGACTCCAAACGGGCACGCGTGATGATCACCTCGCCAGCTTGATTGACCATGCGGTCAAGCACTTGCGACCGAATCCGGATGGTCTGCCCCCCCAAACGACGCAACGGCAGCACGGGCGGCATGGAGGCCAGTGAAGACACTGGAGCCCACACCGACACCACGGGCTCGGTAGTTTCCGGCGTTGGCGTCAGTGCCTGCAGCGCAGCGTCCGGCACGGTCGGCGCTTCAGGCAAGGCCAGCGCATGAACCGGCATGGCACGCAACGCCTCGAACACCCTGGTGATGCCATCCAAACGGGCCAGCAGCGGCTCCACCGAACTCCCGCGCGCAGTCTCTGGGTCGATGCGTTCGACCGCAGACTCCATGCGATGCGCCATTTCGCCCAACCGCATGGCCCCAGCCAGACGTGCACTGCCCTTCAGGGTGTGCAACACACGCAAAGCTTCCTGGCGGGCACCAAGATTTTCCGGGCGGGCACTCCACTGACGCAGGGCCGAACTCAAATTCGGCAGCAACTCCAGTGCCTCTTCCTCAAAAATCGGGAACAAGTCCACGTCCAGCACGTCCTGCGCCTCGATGTCCTCATCAGACAGCTCGCCAAATTCAGACAACGGCACCTCTTGGGAACGAACCGGCTCAGGCACTTGCAACTCGACTGGCGCAACATCTGCAGACAAGGCATCCCATTGCGAGGCCAGCGCTTCAATGGTTTCTGCTTCAACACTGGGTTCTGCCAATACGGCAGAAAAATCAGTTTCCAGCAAGGCTTTCAATGCGGGCAAATGCTCAGGGTCAGGCTGTTTGAGGAACCCGGCTGCAAACTGGTGCAACAAGCGCCGGATGTCTTCCGCCACCGCCACGAACAACTGCGCGTGGCTGGACAGGCCGACACCCGCCATTTGCACATGCGCCAACGCATGCTCGAGCCCACGCGCCAACTCCGACAAGGCCATGAACCCCACCGTGGCAGAACTGCCGGCCAGCGAGTGCGCCAACGACGTGGCGGCGTCCGGCAGCGGATGATCCAATTCCAGCGCCCACTCCGTCAACTCCGTCTGCAGTCGCCGGGACCACTCATCCGCCTCATTCAGGTAGACGTTGTACAACGGGATACCAATTCGCAAGCTGCCAATGACCTTGAATTGGTCCTCTGCCTCTGCCTCTGTTTCTGCTTCTGGCATGAACATCGTCTGGGGTTGCAGCAAATCCTCAGGTTCAGGTTCAGGCATCCGAAGGGTGTTCGTGCCGCTCAAGGCCTTGTCCAGCGCCTTCATCGAATCTTCAACCGGTGACCACAGGTTGTCCAGCAACTGCGTTTCACCAAAGTCAAACATTTGCGTGGCTGCGAAGTCTGCAGACGGCTCGTCCAGAACCTCTTCTTCTGCCTCGTCAGAGGTTCCAGGAGCCAGGTCGACGGCAACCTCGCTGAAATCCTGCAACACGGCATCAGCCACTGGCACATCGAAGTTCTGCAACGCCGTGTCCGTGACTGCCTCGTTGAATTCCGGCAACAGGGGGGCCGCAGCATCTGCAGGCAACGCCTGCAAATCAGAGCCCACATTTTCAAGTCGCAATTGGTCGGCAGCCTGCCTGAACGGTTGGGCGCTCCAGTGCGTGTCTTGCGCCACTGCGATGTCCTCTACCCATTGCCCCAACGAGGCAAATGCCTGACCAGACAACTTGACAAGCTCTGGACTGGCAGCTTTTTGCTGGGGCAACCAGGCATTGAGCAACTGCTCCATGGCCCAGGCCGCCTCACCAAACTCAACCAGCCCGACCATGCGCGAGCTGCCTTTGAGCGTGTGAAAGGCGCGGCGCAAACCAGCCTGCTGTTCAAGGTCTGCCGGGTTGGCCTGCACCGCACTCACGGCCTCTCTGCCGGCGTTGACCACCTCACGAGCCTCATCCAGAAAAATCAGCCGCAGCTCGGCGTCGTCGTCATCGACCATTTCGGCCACTGGCGCAACAGCTAGTGGCAATGGCGCTGTCAGGTTTAAGTCCTGCGGGCCGGCCTGGCTGGCCACAGGCGCCGCAACCGGCAAGTCCACCACAGTAGGCGCCAACGCCACAGGTTTTGGCAAAGTCAGGTCGTTGACCGGCTGCTCGACTGCTGTCTGCGGCTCTTTGACGGGCACTTTGCTGCGGCCCATCAGTGAGCGGAATTCGCCCAGCTCCTCGTCGTAAACAAATAGCTTTTTCGCCAGCTCGCGCTGGTAGTTGAGCATGTCGATCAAAAAGCCCAACGCGCCCAGGCTGTTGCCCAGCTTCTCAAAAACAACCGATGGGTCGAGCAGGGGGTCAGCATCGTTCAAAAGGGATTGCTCCACCCGGTCACGCATGCGCAGCGCAGCCAATGCCGCCTGATCCAACCCCAGCACCGAGAACACCCCACGCATCAGTGCCAGCTTTCCGGGCACATCATGCAAGGGCAGCTTTTCATCGGGATGACGGAAAAAGGCATCCAGCGAAGTTTCAACATCAGCCAAGGTGGTGCGCAGTTCATCCACGACGCTGCCCATGATCTGACGGTCACTGACGCGGCGATACAAATCCTCCATCCAGCCGTCCAGCGGCTCCGACTGCCCAACGTCCATGACATGGTCAAGCCGTTGCGCCAGCCGGTGGCTACGCTCTGTCATTTGTTCGTCGGTCGGGTCCATGTCGTCATATGCCGCCTCAAGGTAGAGCACGGCGGTGGCAACTTCCATGGCCAATGAGGGGCTGGGCGCTCGACCGGAACGGGACACGGCGTCCATCGCGCGCGTCAACGCCACAGCAAGTTCACGGCCTTGCGGGTGCAGCTTCACAATCGATTCCGTCACCAGACCAAACTGGTCAGAAGCTGTTTTGATGCGCTGGGTGTCCCCCCCAGAGAGCGCAGACCAGGTCTCGGTCAAGGCAGCGATGCGCTTGCGGGCCTGCACCAACACCGCCGGATCAAACAAACCAAACTGGGGTTTGGCATAGTCCACCTGCTTGCCCTGCGTCAGCCCATAGGCTTGTCGAACCGCCTGCAAGGCGGGGGCCGGTTGACCGGCAGCAGGAACAGCCTGGGCACAGAAAAACAACAAGTCTTGCACCAGGCGCTCGGACACGTCAGGCTCGCCGCGCGCCAGGGTACGGTACTGCGACAGCACACGCGAGGCCGCTCGCTTGGTGTACACGTCCGCAGCGCACAAACCCAGCGCCACAGCTTCAAAATAAGCCGCCGAAACGGCCCAGAACACGCGCGGATGAAGGCTTGTCTGCGCAGCCGCAAAAGCCCAACTGATGTCAGCCATGGCCTGGGCTGACGGCACATGTGCGGTCTTGACCACATTGAGCACGTACGCGTCAATGCGTGAGCGCACCGCGGAGTCGTACCCCAGCGGCAACACGGAATCGGGCACAGCCACCGGCAGCCAGCGCCAGTCGTGCGGCCACAAATCTGCCGGGTGAATACGGTCCTCACCCAACAGGTCAAGCACGTCCCGGTACTGGGGAAACAACGCCACCGACGATGAGGGCTTGCCTTTGAGCAAACCTTCCAGGTAATCTGTCAAGGCGAAGCTCGCACGTTCGACCTTGAGCGCCGCCTCGTCGCTGCACACCTCCGGACGCTGCACGAATTTTTGCACCAGCGCTTCCATGGCACGCAACATCTTGGCGGGCACGTCCAGACCCACCATTTCCAGTGCACCAACAGCTTGGTGCAATTGCTGGCGTGCAATGCGCAAATGACTGGCATCGAGCGCACCCAAGTCAGAACCGCGAGACAGTTCGGCATCACGCACAAACCGCTTCAGCGCTTTGGTGGCGCCATCGAGGGACTTGCGCAACTCATCGAGCACCCAGGCCAACGGGCCCAAATCTGGCTCGACGACCGCATTTTCACCAGACAGGGCAGCTTCAGAATGCATGGGTCAAATCATGAAAAATGAGAGGTTTGGACGCCGGATCAGGCAATACGGAACCGGGCCACAGACTGGCGCAATTCCTCAGCCATTTTTGACAGTTCGCGCACCTGCGCAGCCGTGCTTCGTGTGCCCTCACCCGTTTGTTCGGTAACCGCAAAAATGTGCTGGATATTGCCAGCCATCTCGTTGGCCAGACTGGCCTCACGGGACGTGGAATCAGAAATTTGCTCAATCAACTCAGCCAGCCGGCGCGACACCTGGTCGATTTCTGTCAGGGCGGTACCTGCGCTGTCTGAGAGCTTAGCCCCCTCAACCACGCCTTGGGTTGAGCGCTCCATGGCACCCACGGCGTCCTGGGTGTCGGTCTGGATTGCTTTCACCAAGATGGCGATTTGCCGCGTCGCATCGGCGGAACGCTCAGCCAGTCGCTGAACCTCCTCTGCCACCACCGAGAAACCACGACCTGCATCACCCGCCGAGGCCGCCTGAATGGCCGCGTTCAGTGCCAGCACATTGGTCTGCTCGGTGATGTCGGAAATCAGTTCGGTAATTTCACCAATCTCCTGCGACGACTCACCCAGGCGCTTGATGCGTTTGGAGGTCTCCTGGATCTGGTCACGAATCGCGTTCATGCCACCAATGGCGTTTTGCACGGCTTGCAGCCCCACTTCAGCGGCCTGCAACGATTGCCGCGCCACGTCAGCCGACTCCTGCGCTTGTGCAGACACCTGGTTAATCCGTGCCGCCATGTCCAGCACGGACCGCCCTGTTTCACGAATTTCGCTCAGTTGTTCATTGGATGCAGCCAGTAGTTCAGTCGATGTGATGTCCACCTCTGCCGTGGTCTGCGCCACCTTGGCTGCGGTGTTCTGGACGTTGCCCACCAGCGAACGCAACTCTTCCACGGTGTAATTCACTGAGTCGGCGATGGCGCCGGTGATGTCCTCGGTCACTGTGGCTTCTTGCGTCAAATCGCCCTCAGCCACCAGCTGCAATTCGTTCATCAACCGCAAAATGGCGGCCTGGTTGGCATCGTTGACCCGCTTGGCTTCTTGCTCTTGATGCTGCGCCTGCAATTGTTGCGACTCTGCCGCCTGTTGGCGCTGCCGACTGTCAAGCAGCTGCACATAGGACAGACCACCGGCACTCAGAAGCGCCAACAAGGCCGCCACCAACAAGGCCGCCAGTGCCGCACCGCCCAAGCCAGTTTGCGACGACAGCGCCGCCTGCAATTCTTCCAGGTCTTTTCTCAATACTTCGCTGTCATTCAAGATCGACACTTGGGCTTCGCGCGCTGAGACCAAGCCCTGAAGGTTTCCCAAAATGGCGCTGGCTTGGATGCGGGTTTCTTCGTACAGCTTGAGCAAGGCGGTCAGTCGCTCGCGCGTCTGTGCGTCGCTGGCCGCAGACAACCGGAGCTCAGGGCTGCCGTCCAGCAAGCCTTTGGCAATCTCCTTGAACGCATTCAGGTCTTTACCCAACAAGAACACGGCCTCCGGGCTCACGCCTTCGATGGTCAAAAATTCATTTGAAGATTTGCCAATGCGCTGTGTCAGCATCACCAATTGCCCAGCCGCTGAAATTTCGACCGCAGGCGCATTTTGCTGCAGCTTCAACGAGGACACCGTTTCTGCGATTTCGAGCAGATCGGACGACTGACGGTTGATCAAACGCAGTGCAGAACCCACCTCAGTCAAGATTTTTTGCTGGGCCAGAACCGTTGCGGCACTTTTTTCGGCACGGTCCACCATGGGCGCAGCTTTTTCCAGCATCGGCTTGTAGCCGGCACTCAATTCCTCCAGACGCAATTCAGAATCACCAGCCATCAGTCCACGCACCGACTTGACCAGCACTTGCGAACTCTGGGCCACATCGGGAAAAGCTTTGGCATCACCCACCAAGGCTTGCGACACCGACTTGGCCAAACGCTGCGATTGCATCAAGGACTGACCCGTGGCACTGAGCTGTTGCGCCGCCCGCTCCGACTTGTTCAACCCCACCAGAGTCACAATCGCCAGCAAAACCAACGACAAAACCAACAACACCGACAGCACCCGCTGGTGTTGGGCAATGGTTCTTCTACCCAGTACCGGCAAGGTGACCTGGTCAGCCCGCCCGGATCGTGTGTCCGGCTCGGTCATCGCCATGCGCTCGGCAGGTGGCAAAGAGGCTTCTGGCGCGCCATACTGAGTTTCACCAGACTTCAATTCGGCCTCGATCTGCTCTGAAGACGCATCGTCACCCGCCATTGCACGTGAGTCGCGTGCTGCGCCCGGCGCCTTTTTCTTGAACAGATCTTTCAGTTGGTCAACAAAAGCCATCACATTGCCTCAGGTAAAAAATCATGCGCCAATCGCCAAAAATTCAGGGTTCTGCGCCAGCAACTGCAAGTTGATTTCTTGCCAAAAGACCTCCTGCGCATCCACCAGTCGCTGACCGAAATAATCGGGCGAGCCTTCGGGCGTGGGAACCACACGAACGAACACATCTTGCCGCCGCAACCCAATCAGGGCATCAACCAACAAGGCACCATTGACGTCCAGCTCTGCGTTCAACGTGACCAGGCGCGCCTGAGACCAGGCCTGCTCGGTTCGGGTTGAGGTCTCTGAACCTGGTATGAATCTGGCCAGATCGATGACCCCGTAAAGCCCACCCCGCAGGTTAACCACACCCATGAACCAGGGCCGGACATAAGGTACGGATGCCGTTGCTGCCAGCGGAAAAATTTCACCAGACTGCGCCAGCGGGAAAAGGTAATTGCCTGCCCCGATTCGCACTGCCAGCCAGGCCGCAGAGACACCTTGACTGCGCGCTGCCTGCAGCCGCTCAGCAAGCCGATTTTGAAGGTCCCTGAGCGCTTCTTTTTTTGCCATGAATCAGAGCGGCCTAGCCCAAGGCCCGGATTTTTTCCATTAACTCTACCGGGTTAACCGGTTTGGTGATGTAGTCTTTTGCACCCTGGCGCAAACCCCAGACCCGATCGGTTTCGAGGTTTTTACTGGTACACATGATGATCGGAATGCCCGCGTACTCGGGCGTGCGACTGATTGTGCGGGTCAACTGGAAGCCGTTTTGCCCTGGCATCACCACATCCATCAAAATCACGTCGGGTTTTTGATCAGCAAGGCGTTTGAACGCCTCTTCCGCCCCTTCTGCCGTGCGCACAGACATGCCGTTTTTTTGCAGCAGGTCTGTGAGAAACATCAACTCGGTTTTTGAGTCGTCGATCACGAGTACATGGTGAATAGCCACTACACCACTCCTTGGGCCGCCACACCATACTGTTCAACGGCTTTGAGCAGTTGATCTTTGGTGAACGGCTTGGTTAGATAATCCTGCGCACCCACCATGCGGCCACGCGCTTTGTCGAACACGCCATCTTTGGACGACAGCATGACCACCGGCACATTAGTAAATTGTGCATTGCGTTTGATGATGGCGCAGGTTTGGTAGCCATCCAGTCTGGGCATCAGAATGTCGCAAAAAATCAGGTCAGGGTGACAGTCGCTGACTTTGGCCAATGCGTCAAAGCCATCTTCCGCCAGCACCACGTCATGCTTGCCCGCTTTGAGAAATATTTCGGCACTGCGCCGGATGGTGTTGCTGTCGTCAACCACCAGAATTTTTAAACTTGACCCCGTTGTATTCACCAGATGTCACTCCCGAGTTGACGACCCACCAAACCAGAACCAGCGGCACACCAGGCTCACGGCCCGGTCTGTTAAATTTGAACCATTTCAAAATCTTCCTTGCGAGCCCCGCACTCTGGACAGGTCCAGTTCAAGGGCACCGCATCCCAAGCCGTCCCGGGCGGCACGCCATGCTCGGGGTCACCAGTGGACTCATCATAAATCCAGCCACAAATCAGGCACATCCAGGTCGTTGATTGCGTCACAGCTTAAAGAGCCTTCAAATAGAATGTCATCATCACACAACCGATCTTCTGACCTTGCAGCCTGCACCGGTGCCTACTGCCATATTCTGCCTGAAGAAAACACCGGCTCACCGATGCTTACCCACTCTTTTACCCCGGACAGCAAGATTGCCACACGCGCGCCCAACGCCGTCGCCAGCTCTTTGCATGCATTCAACTACGCCACAGGAACCCAACACCCATGACTCACCCCACTGACCTCAATCAAGTTTTATTCGACCGCGCGACCAAGGTGATTCCTGGCGGCGTCAATTCCCCGGTGCGCGCCTTTCGCGCAGTGGGCGGCACACCGCGCTTCATCACGCATGCCCAGGGCGCCTACATGTGGGACGCCAACGGCCAGCGCTACACCGACTACATCGGCTCCTGGGGCCCGATGATCCTGGGCCACGGCCACCCTGCGGTGGTCGAAGCGGTGCAAAAAGCTGTGTTGGAAGGCTTCTCTTATGGCGCGCCAACCGAGCGCGAAGTGGAACTGGCCGAGGCCATTCTGAAAATCATGCCCAGCATGGACATGGTGCGCCTGGTGAGCTCCGGCACTGAAGCCGCCATGAGCACCATCCGCCTGGCACGCGGTGCCACGGGCAGAAGCAAACTCATCAAATTCGAAGGCTGTTACCACGGCCACGCCGACGCACTCTTGGTCAAAGCCGGCTCCGGCCTGGCCACTTTTGGCAACCCCACCAGCGCCGGCGTGCCGCCCGAGGTGGTGCAGCACACCGTGGTGCTGGAGTACAACAACATTGAGCAACTTGAAGACGCCTTTGCCACCCAAGGACATGAGATCGCCTGCCTGATGATGGAGCCGATCTGCGGCAACATGAACTTCGTGCGCGCATCCGTGCCATTTGTGAAACGCTGCCGCGAGCTTTGCACGCAATACGGCACGCTGCTGGTGTTTGACGAAGTGATGACCGGCTTCAGGGTGGCGTTGGGCGGCGCGCAAAGCGTCTATGCCAAAGACATCCCCGGCTTCGAGCCAGACATGACGGTGATGGGCAAGGTGATTGGCGGCGGCATGCCGCTGGCCGCTTTTGGCGCCAAACGCGCGGTGATGCACCACCTGGCCCCGCTGGGCACGGTGTACCAGGCCGGCACCCTGTCGGGCAACCCGGTGGCCACCGCCTGTGGTCTGGCCACACTGGCTGAAATCAGCAAACCCGGCTTTTACGATGAATTGGCACGCAAGACACGCGCCCTGATCAACGGAATGAGCCAGGCGGCGGCCGCAGAAGGTCTGGCATTTTGTGGTGACTCCGAGGGCGGCATGATGGGTTTTTACTTGCTCGATGCCCTGCCCCAGACCTACAGCCAGGTCATGAAAACCGATGGCGCCAA
>JBBQZG010000051.1:0-19931 GCA_038207945.1 Burkholderiales bacterium | reverse complement strand
CCGCCCAGGCGGGCAAGTTCGCGCTTTTTTTCCAGTTGTTCAAGAATATCGTGCATGGCTTGGTCTCTCTTTAGTCAAAATTTTCAAAATGTCGATGAATATCAATTTAATAGCTACTCACGCTTATGCAGCATGGGCTAGAAGCAAATTTCTTGCTGCAGTCGATGCAGCCAAGCGTCCTTCCAGGACATCCTGGGTCAGTCTGGGCAACAAAACTTTGACGCCGGGGTGCTGGGCAAACGCCTGTTTCAGCCCCGCATCAATGCGCTCCCACATCCATGACAAGGCCTGCTTTTGGCGGCGCAAAGCAAACTTGCCATTGCCCGTTTGAAGCGCCTTGAATTCAAGAACCTTGGCCCAGAAAGTGTCCACGCCTTGCCCATGCAAGGCGCTGAGCTGCATGACTTGCGCATGCCAGAGCACATTTTCTGCATGGAGGTGATCTGACCCACCGTGCATGCCAAGCAAGCGCAGGCTGGCGGAAATTTGCAGGCGAGCGCGGGTGGCGGCGTCAGGGTCGATGTCGGCCTTGTTGATGACCACCAGGTCGGCCAGCTCCATCACGCCTTTTTTGATGGCTTGCAGGTCGTCGCCCGCGTTGGGCAACTGCATCAGCACAAACATGTCGGTCATGTTGGCCACAGCGGTCTCGCTCTGGCCCACGCCCACGGTCTCGACAATCACCACGTCGTACCCTGCGGCCTCACACACCAGCATGGCCTCACGGGTTTTTTCGGCCACACCGCCCAAGGTTCCGCTGCTGGGGCTGGGCCGTATGAAGGCCTGATCGTGCACCGAGAGCCGCTCCATGCGGGTTTTGTCCCCAAGAATTGATCCGCCCGAGACCGTGCTTGAAGGATCAATGGTCAACACCGCCACCCGATACCCTTGGGCAATCAGGTACAGGCCCAGCGCCTCGATGAAGGTCGATTTACCCACACCAGGCACACCGCTGATACCTAACCTGAAGGAGTTTCCGGTGTGGGGCAACAGGACAGTCAACAGTTCATCGGCCTGTGCACGGTGATCAGCACGAGTGGATTCGAGCAATGTAATGGCCTTGGCGATGGCACGCCGCTGCAACGGCGTACCGCAGCGCAAAATACCCGCCAGATAGGTTTCAGTCAGGGCAGTTGCAGGCAATTCAAAACTCCTGGGACAACCAAAAAATGCAGCCAGTGTCTGCCAATCACACCACTGCGATGGCTTGCTTGATCTGCGCCAGCACATCTTTGGCGCTGGCCGGTATCGGGGTACCAGGGCCGTAAATACCTTTGACACCTGCCTCATAAAGCATCGCGTAATCCTGGCGCGGGATCACACCACCGACAAAAACGATGATGTCGTCGGCACCCTGTTTTTTGAGCTCAGCGATGATGGCGGGTACCAGGGTTTTATGCCCCGCAGCCAATGTGGAGACCCCCACGGCGTGCACGTCGTTTTCAATGGCCTGGCGGGCACACTCCTCGGGGGTTTGAAACAGCGGCCCCATGTCAACGTCAAACCCCAGGTCAGCAAACGCCGTGGCCACCACTTTGGCGCCACGGTCGTGACCATCCTGGCCCAGTTTGCTGATCATCACACGAGGGCGACGGCCTTGGGCATCGGCGAACTCAACAATTTCTGCCTTCAGCGCGTTCCAGTAGTCCATGGTGTCGGCGGCTGTTGAATCCGTGTCATACGCAGCGGCATAGACACCGGAAACCTTTTGCGTATCCGCGCGGTGGCGACCAAAAGATTTTTCCATGGCATCACTGATTTCGCCGACTGTGGCCCGCACTCGAACGGCCTTGATTGTCAAATCCAGCAAATTGCCGCTACCGCTTTCTGCTGCGTTTTCAATAGCTTCAAGCGCTTGTTTTACGAGGGCTGCATCACGTTTTTGCTTGATGTCATTGAGACGGGCGATTTGCGAATCACGTACGGCCACGTTATCAATGTCACGCGCCTCGATCACATCTTCGGTCTTCAGCTTGTACTTGTTGACACCCACGATGACGTCTTTGCCACTGTCAATACGTGCCTGCTTTTCTGCGGCGGCGGCCTCAATTTTCAGCTTGGCCCAGCCCGAATCCACCGCCTTGGTCATGCCCCCCATGGCTTCCACTTCTTCGATGATGGCCCACGCGGCATCAGCCATGTCTTGCGTCAGCTTCTCCATCATGTAGCTGCCGGCCCACGGGTCGATCACATTGGGAATATGGGTTTCTTCCTGGATGATGAGCTGGGTATTGCGCGCGATGCGGCTCGAAAACTCGGTGGGCAAGGCAATGGCTTCGTCAAACGAATTGGTGTGCAACGACTGGGTGCCACCGAATACTGCCGCCATGGCCTCGATCGTGGTGCGCACCACATTGTTGTAAGGGTCTTGTTCGGTCAGGCTCCAGCCACTGGTCTGGCAGTGGGTGCGCAGCATCAGGCTCTTGGGCGACTTGGCGTTGAAGCCCTTCATAATGCGGCACCACAGCAGGCGAGCGGCCCGCATCTTGGCCACTTCCAGGTAAAAGTTCATGCCAATCGCCCAAAAGAACGAAAGGCGCCCGGCGAACTCGTCCACGTCCATGCCCTTGGCAATGGCGGTCTTGACGTATTCCTTGCCGTCAGCCAGCGTGAAGGCTAATTCAAGCGCCTGGTTGGCACCGGCCTCCTGCATGTGGTAACCGCTGATGCTGATCGAGTTGAACTTCGGCATGTTCTTGGCCGTGTACTCGATGATGTCGCCAATGATGCGCATGCTGGGTGCGGGCGGGTAAATGTAGGTGTTGCGCACCATGAACTCTTTCAGAATGTCGTTCTGAATCGTGCCGCTCAACTTGTCCTGGCTCACCCCCTGCTCTTCAGCCGCGACCACATAGCCGGCAAGCACCGGCAGCACCGCGCCGTTCATGGTCATGGACACTGACACTTTGTCCAGCGGAATCTGGTCAAACAGAATCTTCATGTCTTCGACCGAATCAATTGCCACCCCAGCTTTGCCCACATCGCCCGTCACGCGCGGATGATCCGAGTCATAACCCCGATGCGTCGCCAAGTCGAACGCCACACTCACACCCTGTCCGCCCGCCGCCAAGGCCTTGCGGTAAAACGCATTGGATTCTTCAGCGGTAGAAAAACCTGCGTACTGACGAATCGTCCACGGGCGGACCGCATACATGGTGGCTTGTGGACCGCGCACATAGGGCTCAAAACCCGGCAAAGTGTTGGTGTACTTGAGGTCTTTGGTGTCCTCCGCTGTGTACAGCGGCTTGACCGAAATACCATCCGGCGTTTGCCAGTTGAGCGCCCCCACATCACCGCCTGGTGCTGACTTGGCGGCTGCTTTGGCCCATGCATCCAAGCTACCGGACTGAAATTCAGGATTGTTTTGTGTCATGACGGCAAACGAAAATAAGTTAATCAAACGGCATGGTCCAACACCCGCGGAAGCACACCAAATTGGGTAAAGTGAGTTTACATTATTTATAATTATTGATACAAAAAATTCTCTCCAGCTTACAATTATTTCTATGTCAGCAATTTCTTTAGCACCGCGCGCACTCTACGAGGAGGTAGCGGAATTGCTACGCCAACGTATTTTCAGCCGAGAACTTGAACCCGGAAGCTGGATTGACGAGCTCAAAATTGCCGAGGCCTACGGCATCAGTCGCACACCGCTGCGTGAAGCCCTCAAAGTTTTGGCCGCTGAAGGTTTGGTGACCATGAAAGTACGTCGTGGCGCCTATGTCACAGAGGTTTCAGAGCGCGATTTAACAGATGTTTATCACTTGCTGAGCCTGCTGGAATCTGATGCCGCCGGTGTTGTGGCCGAGACAGCCACAGAGGGCCAGATGCGTGAGCTGCAATCGCTTCATCAGGAACTGGAACGGGCCGCGCAGCCTGACAAACAAGACCGGGAACGATTTTTTGAGATCAACGAGCGCTTTCACATGCGCCTGCTGGAGATCGCCAACAACCGGTGGCGAGACCAAATGGTGGCTGACCTGCGAAAGGTCATGAAGCTTAACCGCCACAATTCCCTGCTTAAATCCGGGCGCATACAGGAATCACTGGACGAACATCGCGCGCTGATGGAAGCCTTGGCCGCGAGGGACACTGCTTTGTGTCAGCAACGCATGCAGGAGCACTTCAGCAACGGTCTCGAAGCTGCTAACTGAGATTTAAGAATGGTGAGGGCATTTGCGCGTATGGCCTGCCCGGAGGGGATCGAACCCCCGACCCACAGCTTAGAAGGCTGTTGCTCTATCCAACTGAGCTACGGGCAGAGATCACGAGAGAATGATGGTCGGGGCGAAAGGATTCGAACCTTCGACCCTCTGGTCCCAAACCAGATGCGCTACCAGGCTGCGCTACGCCCCGACTTCACTATTGTAATGGCTCAGTTGTCCATTTCCAGATTGGGACCACTGGTTCAAAAACTTCTTTTTGACTCAGCAGGCATCCAAAGTCTTGCCAATTCAAAAAACCCAGCGAAACTGGACAAATGATGACCGAAAACCCACCATTGCACTGGTTGGAATCTGGACAAAAGTTTCCTGCAGTCTCTCAAGCATGGGGGACAGGTAGCCCGGCGCCGGGCTTGTTGTGTGCAGGCAATGATCTCTCTACGGAAACGCTTAAGCGTGCCTACTCGAATGGGATTTTTCCTTGGTACAGCGAGGGACAGCCTGTTCTTTGGTGGAGCCCAGAACCACGCATGGTGCTGTACGTGGATGAGTTTCGTCTGCACCCATCGTTCAAAAAGACGCTTAAAAAATTTGCACAAGCTCCGACTTATGAAATTCGCATTGACTCGGCGTTTGAAACGGTGATTCGCGCGTGCAGTTCTAGTCCAAGGGATGGGCAGCGAGGAACCTGGATCTTGCCCGCAATGATCGATGCCTATATTGAGTTTCATCGCGCTGGTTTTGCCCACAGCATCGAGACCTGGATAAACGGGCAACTTATCGGCGGACTTTATTGCATTGGCATTGGCAAAGCCATATTTGGTGAATCCATGTTCCATCGGGCCACTGATGGCTCAAAAATTGCCCTGGCAGCACTGGTGTCCATGTGCCGCCATCACCGCATACCCTTCATAGATTGCCAACAAAACACGCCACATTTGGCATCTCTAGGTGCCAGGGAAATTTCGAGACTTGCGTTTATCGAAAGCCTGGATGTCCATACACTGAAGATCGGGCCTGCGTGGGAGTTTGAACCCGTATACTGGAACGAACTGTTGTATTGAACCTTTCCAACGCGTGACACACCGCACCACTTTCCCCCTCAATCAAGTTCAGTACTATGCCACGGCGGCGTACCCTTGCAGCTACATTGAAGGCCGCATTGCGCGTTCGCAAGTTGCAAGTCCAAGTGAACAGATCAACAGCACGCTTTACGGTGATTTGGTGCACCAGGGGTTTCGTCGGAGCGGCAACTATGTGTACCGGCCCCACTGCGACCATTGCCACGCTTGCGCATCGATTCGCATACCAGTTGCCGAATTTCTGCCTGACAGAAGCCAACGTCGTGCCCAAAGGCGACATGCAAACCTTGAAGCGCACATCAGCAAGCCGCATTTTTCAGCTGCGCACTACGCGCTTTACCAGCGATACCAGAATGCCAGGCATGCCGAAGGTGGCATGGATCAGGACGATGCAGCGCAGTACATTGAATTTCTGGTGAGTACACGCGTCGACTCTTACATGATCGAGTTTCGCGAACCAGGCGCCAACGGTGCCCCAAACGAACTCAGAATGGTGTCCATCATTGACCAACTCAGTGACGGTTTGTCAGCCGTCTACACGTTCTACGAACCCCTTGAGGGCGAGAGTTACGGGACATTCAATGTACTCTGGCAAATTGAGCGCGCCCGTTCGCTTGGCTTGACCCACGTCTACCTAGGATATTGGATTCAGGATTGCGGCAAGATGTCATACAAAACCAGATTTCAACCAAACGAATTGTTATTTCGCGGGCGCTGGACCCGGACCAATCAACAATTGTCAACGTCGGTTCCATTTTTCACAAAGTAAAATGTTGGCGTACGAAGGAGATTTCATGCGCCACACAGAGACAGGGATTCCTGCCACCCCCACAGTCCAGGTGATCGAAAGATTGTTTGCCCTGATGGACGTACTGGCTTCGCGCGAACAAGCGATTTCACTTAAAGAAATCAGTGAAAAAACCGGCCTTCACCCATCCACGGCACATCGCATCTTGAACGATCTGGCCATTGGGCGATTCGTTGACCGCCCCCAACCTGGCAACTACAGGCTAGGTATGCGACTGCTCGAACTGGGTAACCTGGTCAAAAACAGGTTGAATGTGCGGGACGCAGCATTGGGTCCCATGCGTGAATTGCATCGAATCACGCAGCAGCCGGTGAACTTGAGCATGCGTCAAGGAGACGAAATTGTTTATATCGAGCGCTCATACAGCGAGCGTTCCGGCATGCAGGTGATCAGAGCAATTGGCGGTCGTGCACCATTGCATTTGACCTCTGTTGGCAAGCTATTCCTCTCGGCTGACGACACTCAAAAAGTGAGAGCCTACGCCACCAGGACGGGCTTGAGTGGACACACCAAGAACAGCTTGACGCAGTTAGCTGCGCTGGAGCGTGAACTCACCAAGGTGCGCCGTGATGCTTATGCCAACGACAACGAAGAGCTTGAACTGGGGGTCAGGTGCATGGCCGCGGGAATTTACGATGACCAACGAAAACTGGTTGCCGGACTCTCAATTTCAGCGCCAGCAAGTCGAATGGACGAGGCTTGGCTTGGCAAGCTCAAAGCCACAGCCTTGGAGATTTCAGAAAGTCTTGGATTCAAGCCGGCTGAAGCTTGAACCCTTGGGTGGTTTCCTGGGCCGCAAGTCAAAAAAACTCACATCACTTTCCCACTCAAAATGGCGCTGGGGTGCAGGACTGAAGATGCACTGGGGGTTGATTCAAGCCAGTGACGCACCCGCTCTGCATCAGCGAGTCGCGTCAGCTTGCCAGCCGAATCCAGGAAAACCATAATAAGTTGACGTCCGGCCACTTTTGTCTGCATCACCAAACATCGACCGGCTTCGGATATATATCCAGTTTTTTGCAAACCTATGTCCCAGGTTGGGTTCTTGACAAGCCTGTTGGTATTGTTGAATTGCAACATTCGATTGCCGACAGCCACTTGGTAACCGGTCGATGTCGATAATTCACGCATCAGAGGCTGACGATGTGCCACGTTGACAAGCTTCACCAAATCGCGGGCACTGGATTGATTGAGGCTGGACAAGCCGGTCGGTTCGACATACCGGGTGTCCTTCATTCCGAGCATTTGAGCTTTGCTGTTCATGAGTTTGGTAAAGACAGGCAAACCACCCGGATATGTGCGCCCAAGTGCATGGGCAGCTCGATTTTCACTTGACATCAAAGCCAAATGAAGCAGTTCACCACGACTGAGCTCGGTACCTACGCTTAACCGAGAAGAGCTGCCTTTTTCTGTGTCAACGTCTTCTTGCGTCACCGTGATTTTTTCATCCATGGGCAAGTTCGCCTCACTGATGATCAGTCCCGTCATCAACTTGGTCAGCGAAGCGATGGGAAGAACCGCCTGATCATTCTTGCTGAAAAGAACTTCATTCGTCTCCTGATCAACAACCAGTGCCACGCTGGACTTTAAATTCAAGTCGTCCTGCGCGCCATGCAAGCCCGCCAACTCTCCAAAAGATGACCTGGGTGCGACGGCCATAACTCTAGGTGCAGCTTTACGTTTGGTGGCCACAAATGTGTGGTTGACCCGGCGCTTATTGACAACAACCGCCTTCTTGACCTTACTGACAACGATCGACTTCTTGGCCTTGCTGGTATGAGTCTTCACGGGCGCTGCCTGTGCCACCGGGGACCATGCAAACCAACTCAACAAACCAAGAAGGCAAACCAAACTGCGTGACTTCTTACCAAAAAAGCTCGGTCGAAAGTAGGTCATGTCGTCGTCTCCTGGCACATTGTTTTCAAGGTTTGAAGTTTAAACTTAAAAAGTCTCACAGTGGCAAGTACTTGCGAGACTTTCTTAAACCACAACAGTCAGTTCAACCTTGCGCCGCAACCCGTTCTGCCTGGCTCTGAAGTTTATTCAACGCACTCAAGTAAGCCTTGGCTGAAGCCACCACGATGTCTGGGTCGGCACCTACCCCATTGACCACCCGTCCACCGTGTTGGAGCCGCACCGTGACTTCGCCCTGACTCTCGGTCGAGCCGCTGATCGCATTCACTGAGTAAAGCACCATCTCTGCACCACTGTTGACATGAACCTCAATGGCTTTGAGCGAAGCATCCACCGGTCCGTTGCCATTAGCGGTACCCGTCACTTCCTTGCCACCAATGGTGATGACCACCGATGCCTGGGGCATTTCACCAGTTTCACTGTGTTGGGAAAGTGAAACAAAGCCATACAGTTCATGACTTTGAGCCACGCTCTCCTCGCTGACCAACGCAAGAATATCCTCATCAAAAATCTCACTTTTGCGATCAGCAAGCTCTTTGAATTTGGCAAAAGCCAGGTTGACTTCTGCCTCACTGTCCATCATCACGCCAAGTTCTTGCAAGCGCTGTTTAAACGCATTGCGTCCACTCAGTTTCCCCATTACGATTTTGTTGGCTGACCAACCCACATCTTCGGCACGCATGATTTCGTAAGTATCACGCGCTTTCATGATGCCATCCTGATGAATACCTGACGCATGGGCAAATGCGTTTGCACCGACGATTGCCTTGTTCGGCTGCACAACAAATCCTGTGGTCTGACTCACCATACGGCTTGCTGCCAGAATTTGCGAGGCATCAACTCCAACCTCCAAATCAAAATAATCGCGTCGTGTACGTATCGCCATCACGACCTCTTCAAGGCTGCAGTTGCCGGCGCGCTCACCCAACCCATTGATGGTGCACTCCACTTGGCGGGCTCCACCAATCTTGACGCCAGCCAGCGAGTTTGCAACCGCCATACCCAAGTCGTTGTGGCAATGCACTGACCAGATCGCCTTGTCGGAGTTCGGCACCCGCTCGCGCAATGACTTGATGAAATTGCCATACAACTCTGGCACCGCATAGCCCACTGTGTCTGGCACGTTAATGGTGGATGCACCCTCTTTGATCACTGCCTCGATAACACGACACAAAAAATCTTCATCGCTGCGGTAAGCATCCTCGGCGCTGAACTCGACATCAGCGACTCGATTGCGAGCAAAGCGCACCGCTTGTTTGGCCTGTTCCAGAACTTGCTCAGGAGTCATTCGCAACTTTTTTTCCATGTGCACTGGAGAGGTTGCAATAAAAGTGTGAATTCGAGCCCGGTTAGCATTTTGGAGCGCATCCGCTGCCAACGTGATGTCACGGTCATTCGCACGGGACAATGAGCACACAGTCGAGTCTTTGATGGCGTTGGCAATGGCCTTGATCGCCTCAAAGTCACCGTTGGAACTGGCAGCAAAACCTGCTTCGATCACGTCAACTTTGAGTCGCTCCAATTGCCGTGCAATGCGCAACTTTTCATCGCGTGTCATGGATGCGCCAGGTGACTGTTCGCCGTCGCGCAATGTGGTGTCGAAGATTATCAATTTGTCGGACATGTCATGTCTCCAAGGTTTCTTGCAAATGCAATAAAGTGGGTACTGGCAACAAAAAAGCCCGCAGCGGTTGCATACGGGCTTTTGGGGTTGATGCGATCACGCGCTAACCACTCCGCCCGATGGACGATAGTTTTAGCATTAGTGAAATTTGAAACATGAAATAAATATAACACAGGACCGCAGAGCAACGGATCTTTGAAGCCATTGGCTTGCGCCAGCACTCACTTATGCAAGCCCCTCTCCTCTGGTTCATCAGTTGAAGTACTGATCACACTCGTTGGGATACCTTTGGCCTTGCGCCAGAAGTAAATGACATAGCCACTCAAACCATACAGGACAAAAATGCTGAACATGACGATAGGCGGATCAATGTTGACAACAGCAATGCCAATCGCAATCAACACAATCACTGCAAATGGCACACTCTTTTTCATCTGGATGTCTTTGAAGCTATAAAACGGCACATTTGTCACCATCGTCAAGCCAGCATACAAGGCGATCGCAAACATTGGCCAAGCCCACTGATGGCCTTCAAAGCCTAAATCTGTCATGACCCAGATAAAACCTGCCACCAATGCCGCCGCCGCAGGGGAAGGCAAGCCTTGAAAATAGCGCTTGTCAACCACCGCGGTGTTGACGTTGAAGCGTGCCAGTCGCAATGCCGCACACGCACAGTACACAAAAGCCGCGATCCAGCCCCACCGACCTAACCCTTTAAGTGCCCATACATAAGCGATCAGGGCCGGTGCAGCACCAAAAGACACCATGTCAGACAACGAATCCATCTGCTCACCAAAAGCGCTTTGCGTATTGGTCATCCGGGCTACCCGGCCGTCCAGACTATCGAGAATCATGGCGCAAAACACACCGACTGCAGCAAGATCAAAACGGCCATTGATGGCCATCACAACCGCGTAAAAACCGCCAAAAAGCGCAGCCAGCGTGAACAAATTCGGCAAGATGTAAATGCCCTTGCGGCGCTTTTTCAGCAGGACACTTTCCCCTTGATCAACGTCGTTTGTATTCACATCTTCCATTCATTACGCCTGCGCGGGCCATCATAATAACAAAGGCCACCGAAGTGGCCTTTGTGCACTGGCACGCGTTAATCAATTGCGGGTTTGATCCACCAGTTTATTCTTTGCGATCCACGGCATCATTGCACGTAACTGGGCACCCACCACCTCGATTTGATGATCAGCGGTGTTTCGGCGACGCGCCGTCATGCTTGGGTAGTTGGTGCGGCCTTCCAGGATAAACATCTTGGCATAGTCACCGTTTTGAATACGCTTCAGCGCGTTGCGCATGGCTTCGCGGCTCTGGGCATTGATCACTTCGGGGCCAGTCACATACTCACCAAATTCAGCGTTGTTGGAGATCGAATAATTCATGTTGGCGATACCGCCTTCATAGATCAGATCCACTATCAATTTTAATTCGTGCAGGCACTCAAAGTAGGCCATTTCAGGTGCGTAACCTGCTTCAACCAAAGTTTCAAAACCCATCTTGATGAGTTCAACGGCACCACCACAAAGCACAGCTTGCTCACCAAACAAATCGGTCTCGGTCTCTTCCTTGAACGATGTTTCGATGATGCCCGCTTTACCGCCACCATTCGCCATGGCATAAGATAAAGCCAGATCACGCGCCTTGCCGCTCTTATCTTGATGAATGGCAATCAGGTGGGGCACACCACCACCCTGGGTGTAGGTGTTGCGCACGGTGTGGCCTGGCGCTTTGGGGGCGACCATCCAAACATCCAGGTCAGCACGTGGCGTCACCTGGTTGTAGTGCACGTTAAAGCCATGGGCAAACACCAATGATGCGCCCTGTTTGATGTTGGGCGCCACATTGTTGGTGTAAACATCACCAATTTGCTCGTCAGGCAACAAGATCATGACCACGTCAGCGATTTTCACTGCATCGTTGACTTCCATCACATTAAGTCCGGCCTTGCCTACCTTGTCCCAGGAGGCGCCACCTTTACGCAAGCCAACAACGACCTTGACGCCACTGTCGTTCAGGTTTTGCGCGTGGGCATGGCCTTGACTGCCGTAACCAATGATGGCGACTGTTTTGCCCTTGATCAGGCTCAGATCACAATCCTTATCGTAAAAAACTTTCATTACTCTCTCTCCGTTGTAAAAAATAAATAACTTTGTGGGACTGATCTATAGCTCTGTCCTCGGCGGACTGATACCTTGCGGGATATATCCGCAGCTCTATCCCCAACTGACTAGACGCGCAAAATTCGTTCACCGCGGCCAATGCCACTGGATCCGGTACGCACAGTTTCAAGAATCGCGCCCCGCTCAATCGCATCCAGAAACGCATCGTTTTTAGACTGATCACCCGTCAACTCAATGGTGTAGCTTTTTTCAGTCACATCAATGATGCGACCTCTGAAAATATCAGCCATGCGCTTCATTTCTTCGCGCTCTTTGCCCACCGCACGCACCTTGACCATCATCAATTCACGTTCAGTGTACGCACCTTCGGTGAGGTCGACCACTTTGACCACCTCAATCAATCGGTTCAAATGTTTGGTGATTTGTTCAATCACTTCATCAGACCCATGGGTCTGGATGGTCATTCGTGACAGGCTTGGATCCTCAGTGGGCGCCACCGTGAGAGATTCAATGTTGTAACCACGTGCGGAAAACAAGCCCACCACACGCGACAACGCGCCAGCCTCATTTTCCAGCAAAACAGCAATGATATGTTTCATATTCAAAGATCCTCCGAACTCAACAACATCTCAGTGATGCCCTTGCCAGCCTGCACCATTGGGAACACGTTTTCAGTCGGATCCGTACGGAAGTCCATGAACACAGTGCGATCTTTGAGCTTGCGAGCTTCTCTCAATGCAGGTTCGACGTCCTGCGCACGCTCAATCAACATACCCACATGACCATAAGCTTCTGCAAGCTTCACAAAGTTGGGCAATGCGTCCATGTAACTGTGGCTATAACGGCCCTCATATTCCACCTCTTGCCACTGTCGCACCATGCCAAGGTAGCGGTTGTTCAGAGCCATGATCTTGATTGGCGTGTTGTATTGGAGACAAGTGGACAACTCCTGAATACACATTTGCACCGAACCCTCGCCAGTGATACAAAACACTTCACTTTCGGGTTTCGCCAATTTGATGCCCATGGCATAGGGAATGCCAACACCCATCGTTCCAAGCCCTCCGGAGTTGATCCAGCGCCGGGGTTCATCAAAGCGGTAATACTGAGCTGCCCACATTTGGTGCTGACCCACATCTGAAGTGATGTAGGTGTCAGCATCCTTGGTCATGTTCCAAAGGGTTTCAACCACATATTGTGGTTTGATGATGTCATTTTTGCCGTGGTCGTATTTCAAGCAGTCACGTTTGCGCCAGCTCTCGATCGTGTCCCACCAAGCACCTAAAGCGTTGGCATCGGGCTTGACCACACTTTCCTTGATCATTGCGATCATTTCAGACAACACATCTTTCACATCACCCACGATGGGAATATCCACCCTGACGCGCTTCGAGATGCTCGAAGGATCAATGTCAATGTGAATAATCTTGCGCTCGTTTTGCGCAAAATGCTTGGGGTTGCCAATCACACGGTCGTCAAACCGCGCGCCAACCGCCAACAGCACATCGCAGTTCTGCATGGCGTTATTGGCTTCCACCGTGCCATGCATGCCCAGCATGCCCAAAAATTTTCGGTCACTTGCAGGATAGGCACCCAACCCCATCAACGTGTTGGTGCAGGGGTACCCCAACATGTCAACCAATTGACGCAACTCGTTGGATGCGTTGCTCAGTAGCACACCGCCGCCAGTGTAAATATAGGGACGCTTGGCCGCCAGCAACAATTGCAGCGCCTTGCGAATTTGCCCACCATGGCCTTTGCGAACCGGGTTGTAAGACCGCATCTCAATCGTCTCCGGGTAGCCGTGGTAGGCCACCTTTTTGAACGACACGTCTTTTGGAATATCCACCACGACGGGACCTGGGCGGCCACTGCGAGCGATATGAAACGCTTTTTTCATCGTGACAGCAAGGTCTCGCGCGTCTTTCACCAAAAAATTATGCTTCACGACGGGGCGAGTGATGCCCACGGTGTCGCATTCCTGAAACGCGTCCATACCGATGGCATGGGTGGGCACCTGGCCACACACAATCACCATGGGAATACTGTCCATGTAGGCTGTCGCAATGCCCGTGACCGCATTGGTCACACCTGGACCAGACGTCACCAGCGCCACACCTACATCGCCGGTCGCTCGGGCGTAGCCGTCAGCCGCATGCACTGCGGCTTGTTCATGGCGCACCAACACATGCTGGATGGTGTCCTGCTTGAAAAAAGCGTCATAAATGTGCAGAACCGCACCGCCGGGGTAACCCCAAACGTATTTGACACCTTCAGCCTGTAAGGCTTTGATGAGAATTTCCGCGCCTCTGAGTTCATTCTCAGCGCATGCTGACACAGGTTTTGCTTTGGCTGAATGCAGTGAACTTGACGAAGTTGATACCGAAGTGGCTTCGGCTTTTGATAATTCCATGATGAACCTTTGTGAATTTCTCTGACGAAAAACCTTGGGTGCTTCTTTGCAAACACTTTTGGCGTTGCATCGAAACTTAAGGCCAAAACCATGAGCGCATTGATTTCTGCGCCGGACCTTGACCCGTTTGCGTTATTGAGCAGCCGAGATTATCGCACTGTCCGCGACAGACTTGAACGCCTCTGCGGTGCAATAATCCAAGCCAAACCAGAAAAGCATTCTGACCCAATCCACGGCATCTGATCCCCCAGACTCGCTTGCCCGCTAGAGACACCCCCATTGGCCACGCCTGCTGAACTCTCTGATTTTCTGAAAAACGTCGAAAAGCGTGCCTTCAAACGCACGGCCTATCACGTTCGCAATGACGAGTCCGCCCTTGACATTGTTCAAGACAGCATGATGAAGCTTGCCGAACACTACGGGCATAAGCCGGCAGACGAACTGCCCATGTTGTTTCAGCGGATACTTTCCAACAGCACCTTGGATTGGTTTCGGCGACAAAAAGTTAAAAATGCGCTTTTCTCGTCCTTAAGTGACTTCCAATCCGAAGGGGACGATGAAGGTTTTGACATTCTGGAAGCTCTCTCAACCGCAGAACCAGCCGCGGCTTTTGAAAACCCGGAGACCCACAGCCAACGCGCACAGACCCTGCGTGTGATTGAAGAGGAACTTTTATTGTTGCCAAATCGTCAACGTGAAGCCTTTCTGATGCGTTATTGGGAAGATATGGACGTGGCAGAAACCGCAAGCGCCATGGGGTGTTCTGAAGGCAGTGTAAAAACTCACTGCTCACGCGCAACGCACGCCCTGTCCAAAGCACTCAAATCGAAAGGTCTCAAATTATGAACAGCCATACTCTCCGCAGTTCAGAATATGACGAAGACACCTTCGGCAAACGCATCACGGCTCGGTTGGCAGAATCCGAAGGTCAGTTGCCTCACGATATCAGCGAACGTTTGCGTGCGGCTCGCGTGCAGGCGGTTGAAAAGCGCAAGCAAGTGTTGCTGGAAAGCTCTACCGTTTTGTTTTCCCACGGTCGGTCTGGCTCGCTCACCATAGGCCAGACTGGCGGCCACACAAGCTGGTGGAACAAATTTGGCGCTGCGGGTTTGTTGTTGGTTTTGGCGGGGGGATTGATGGTCATCAATGTGATTCAGGACGACTTGGGCGCACAAGAACTCGCAGACATTGATGCAGCCATTTTGACCGACGATCTCCCGCCAGCGGCCTATGTGGACGCGGGTTTTGCTGAATTTCTAAAAATCAGCAATCGGCATGAACCCTAGTTTGATGTCACTGAAGTTCTCGGCTCCCAGGCCGGTTTACGCCGCAGTCGTCTCACGCAAAATTTTGGGATTCTTGCTGGTTTTTGCCGGACTGATATTGACGCCTGCCCTGGGTTCTGCTCAAGCGCCCACCATGCCAACCGCGCCAATCGGTACAGCAAGTTCGCCGGTGACGGGTCCCGGTCTGCCTTCTGCGAACCTCGTCACGCCTGGCAAAGCTCCAGCCAGCGTTTCTGTGGCTGCATTACCCACAAGTTTTAGCTCACTCGACTGGAATTCACTCACTCCCGCACAGCACAACGCACTGAAGCCGCTGACCACCAGTTGGACAAGCCTGAGTGAGGGACAAAAACGCAAGTGGATCACACTCAGCGCCAATTACCCACAGATGTCTGCAGGCGAGCAAACCAAATTGCATGAGCGCATGGCGCAATGGGCTTCACTGTCCCCACGCCAGCGAGAGCAGGCGAGGCTCAATTTCGCAGAAACAAAGCAGATCACGCCACAACAAAAGGCCGAAAAGTGGCAGGCCTACCAAGCGCTAAGCCCGGAAGAAAAACAGAATCTGGCCAAATCCGCGCAACCCAAGCCACCCAGAACAGCACTCGCTGCCCAGCCCGTGGCATCTGACAAAATAAGTCGCATGCCAATGAAAAAAACCGCGGACGGTGCTACGTTACCGGCATCAGCACATTCCCTGTCAAAAAATACCCTGCTGGTAAAGCTGAAACCACCAAAACTATCGGTACCACCCAAAGCGCCTGCGTCTGCGGTCATCCATGACGTCACCTCGCAATAATCCGATCTTGGCACAAGGCCACAACACACCGAGCTTGATGCGCCGCATGGCTTGCTGGCTGTACGAAGGCATGCTGTTGTTTGGCGTGGTGTTCATTGCCGGCTATTTATTTGGCACACTGAGCCAGACCAAGAACGCCATGGACAACCGCCATGCCTTGCAAGCCTTTCTTTTCGTGGTGTTTGGTATTTACTTTGTCTGGCTGTGGACCAAAGGGCAAACGCTGGCCATGAAAACCTGGCACATTCGCGTGCTCGACCGTGCAGGTCAACCACTCACTCAAACCCGCGCGCTGCTCCGCTATCTGTGGAGCTGGTTGTGGTTTTTGCCACCGCTGGTCGTGTCGTGGGGTTTTGACCTCAAAGGCGGCGAATCCATTGTGATCGTGTTGGGCTGGGTCGCGGTATGGGCTGTGTTGAGCCGTTTTCATCCACGACAACAGTTCTGGCATGACGCATTGGCGGGCACGCAACTGGTGGACACAAGCCCACCCAAGCCCTGATTCAGCCGCAAAGGCTCAAATCGCTGATTCGTCGAGTTCACCGGTCCGAATGCGCACCACTCGCTCCACGGCGGTCACAAAAATCTTGCCGTCACCAATTTTCCCGGTGTGCGCGGCCTTGACGATGGCATCCACACAGCGGTCTACGTCGTCGGTCTTGACGACCACTTCAACTTTGACCTTGGGCAAAAAATCCACCACGTATTCCGCACCACGGTAAAGCTCGGTATGACCCTTCTGTCTGCCAAACCCCTTGACTTCGGTCACCGTCAAGCCTGTCACGCCGCACTCGGCAAGCGCTTCACGCACTTCTTCCAGTTTGAAGGGTTTGACAATGGCTGTGATTTGTTTCATGAAGTTCCTTGTTTAAAAATAAGCTGAATATCGTCGCAGAGCGCTTGAGGCTCAGGCCCGAAACCTGTTGGTAATAGGATACCGCCAATCTTTGCCGAAGCTGCGGTGTGTCACACGAATCCCCACGGGCGACTGGCGCCGCTTGTACTCGTTGGTCTTGATCAGCCAGGTGACACGTTCCACATCGGCTGGCGCAAAGCCCGCGGCAACGATCTGCGCAATGCTTTCGTCATTTTCCATGTAGCGCTCCAGAATCGCATCCAGCACCTCATAAGGCGGCAGGCTGTCTTGGTCAACCTGGTCTGGGCGCAACTCTGCGCTGGGCGGGCGGGTGATGATGCGCTCAGGTATCGGCGCCTGCCCGGTGCCGTACGGGTCATGCGCATTGCGCCAGCGGGCCAGCCGGAACACCGTGGTCTTGGCCAGGTCCTTGATCACGGCGAAACCACCCGCCATGTCACCGTAAAGCGTGCAATAACCCGTGGCCATCTCTGATTTATTGCCGGTGGTCAGCACAATGCTGCCAAATTTGTTGCTCAGCGCCATCAGCAAGGTGCCACGAATGCGCGCCTGGATGTTTTCTTCGGTGGTGTCTTCTGCCAGACCCTTGAATTCGGCTGAGAGCGTGGTTTTGAACGCGTCAAATTCGGGCACGATGGACAACTCGGTGTAGCGCACACCCAGCCGTGAGGCCATGTCACGCGCGTCAATCCAGCTGATGTCTGCGGTGTAGGGTGACGGCATCATCACCGTGCGCACCCGATCTTTGCCCAAGGCATCCACCGCAATGGCCAGCACCAGCGCCGAGTCAATGCCACCCGACAAGCCCAGTAGCACACCCGGAAAACCATTTTTATTGATGTAGTCATGCACACCCAGCACCAGCGCATCCCACAAATCAGCGTCCGGCGTGCGATCAGGCTCAATAGGCGCTATTAAATAAATAGCTGACTTCACCCTGTTCACCTGGATAAGGAGACTGTTTTCTATAAAACTTGGGGCTCGCCCTGCCAGCGAGCCATCGGCGTTGAGCGCGAACGAATGCCCCTCAAACACCACCTCGTCTTGCCCGCCCACCAGGTGCGCGTAGACCAGTGGCAGCCCGCAGGCCAGCACCCGCTCGCGCATCATCTGTTCGCGCTCATTGCCTTTGCCCACGTGGAACGGCGAGGCGTTGATCACTGCCAGCAGCTCAGCGCCAGCCTGAGCGGCGTCATGTGCGGGCGCCTCAAACCAGGCATCTTCGCAAATCAGCAAACCGACCTTGATGCGCGCGCCCTGCTCTCCAGCCTCAAACACACACACGTCTTGGCCCGGTGTGAAATATCGGCGCTCGTCAAACACCTGGTAGTTGGGCAGTTCTCGCTTGGCATAGTTGGCAATGACCTGTCCCTCGCACAACACACTGGCCGCATTGAAGCGGCTTTGCACTGCCACCGAGCGGGTGCGCTGGTCGCCGCCCTTGGGGTGACCCACCACCACACAAAGGTCTTTGAGATCTGCCAGTGCAGCAGCCACGGATTTCACGGCATCATCACAGGCCGAAATAAACGCCGCGCGCAAAAACAGGTCTTCAGCGGCGTAACCGCAAATGGACAACTCCGGCGTCAGAACCAAACGGGCACCGTCATGGTACCCAGCGCGGGCCGCAGAGATGATTTTTTGTGCGTTACCAGCCAAGTCGCCCACCACCAGATTGAGTTGGGCCACACAGATTTTGAATGTCATAGAAAGCAGCTGAATAGATATGGGAAACAACAGGCATCCCGACGCAAATGATTATGTCATTCGGGTGGTGGCGTCGCCGCTGCAAGTGGATGCAATCCAGTGGGACGCGCTGCTTCATGCGCAAACAGATGCCACCCCGTTCATGCAGCATGCCTACCTGACCGCGCTGCACACCAGCGGCTGCGCTTCGCCGCGCACTGGCTGGTCGCCCCGGTTTGTGCTGCTGGAGCGCCAAGGCCAATTGGTGGGCGCCTGCGCCTTGTACCTTAAAACCCATTCGCGCGGCGAATACGTGTTTGACTTTGGTTGGGCCAACGCCTATGCCCAACACGGTTTGGCCTACTACCCCAAAGCGGTGCTGGCGGTGCCATTCACCCCGGTGCCGGGCGCCCGGCTGTTGGCGCGCACGGCGCAAGAACGTGCGCTGCTGGCCCAAGGGCTCATCGACTGGTGCCAGGGGCAAGACCTGTCAGGCTTGCACTGCCTGTTTCTCAACCAGGACGACCTGCTGGCCTGCCAGAGCGCGGGCATGATGCAGCGCCACACCGTGCAATTTCACTGGCAGAACAGCCCGGCTGGCTATGAAAATTTCGACAGTTTTCTGGCCTCACTGGCAGCAGACAAACGCAAAAAAATCCGCCAGGAACGTCGCAAGGTGGTTGACGCAGGTGTTAGCTTTCGCCAGGCGCAAGGCCGGGACATCAGTGAATCAGACTGGGACTTCTTTTACCGGTGCTACGAACGCACCTACCTCGAACATGGCAACGCGCCTTACCTGAACCGGGCGTTTTTTTCCGCCATGGCCGCGCACATGCCCGACAACTGGCTGCTGTTCACCGCAGAGCGAGCGGGGCAACCGATAGCTACTAGTTTGATAGCTATTAGCGCAAGTAATATAATGGCTACAGGCCAAAAAGACCAAAAAATATCAGAGCGTGTGGCGTACGGCCGCTACTGGGGCGCGCTGGAGCGCGTGGACTGCCTGCACTTCGAGGCCTGTTACTACCAGCCGCTGGCATGGTGCATTGCCAACGGCTACACACGCTTTGAAGGCGGGGCCCAGGGTGAACACAAACTGGCGCGTGCCCTGCTGCCCGCCAAAACCACCAGTGCCCACTGGCTGGCGCAT
>JBBQZG010000050.1:0-19935 GCA_038207945.1 Burkholderiales bacterium | reverse complement strand
CTCATGATCGCGCTGGGTGGCACTGCGGTTCGGGCCGATCGGCTGGCGGCATTGCTATGGCCCGAGATGATGGGCGACGCGGCGCAGAACTCCTTCGACAACGCGGTTCACCGCCTGCGCAAACTGATCGGTGAGCGCCATGTCATTTTGCAGTTGGGCGCCTTGAGCCTGAACCCGGCCACCTGCTGGACCGACGTCGCAGAACTGGAAACCTGCTTGCAGCGAGTGGACTCGCTCACAGCGGCAGCGGAGCCGGTTGAAGTGGCAGGCATCGTCGACCACGCGCTCGCGCTGTACCAGGGCGACTTCCTGGCGGGCGATGACAGTCACCCCGACGTGCTGGTGGCGCGTAACCGCCTGCGGGCCCTGTTCGTGCGCCGGATGGCCACCCTGGGTGCCCTGCTGGAGGCCCAGGGTCGACCTGAGCGCGCAGCGCTGGTGTACCGACGGGTCATCGAGCGCGAGCCACTTTCCGAGGACATGGTCCGCCATCTCATGCTCTGCCTGCAAAAGCTGGGCCTGCGGGCCGAAGCCTATGAGGCCTACCGAACCTGCCGCCAGCAGTTGTCGGTGGTGCTGGGAATTCGGCCATCCGCCGAGACAGAGGCCCTCGCGGCGACACTCCGCGAAGCCTGAATCCGGCCGCCTGCGGCGCGGGTTTACGAATCTCTAAGTCATTTCTAGGTGCGTGGCACTTACCGTGGCATCACCGTTCAATGACTGGAGAGCCCCATGTACCACCCCAACAGTTCGCGTCGCGCCTTTCTTCGCCACAGCACCACATTCACCGCGCTGCTCGCCCTGGGCGGCCACCGCCTAGCCACTGCCCAACCCATAGCCGGATCACTGCGGATCCTTTGCAGCGGGCCGGCAGGCAGCATTCCCGACACCATTGCGCGCCGCTACGCTGAACAACTCGCAGGGCGATTTGCCGGCGGTGCGGTGGTGGACAACCGCGTCGGCGCCGCCGGCCAGATTGCCGTGGGTGCCCTGAAGCAGGCCAGTGCTGACGGCACCACGATCCTCCTCGCGCAGGGCGCCATCGCCACGGTCTATCCCTATCTGTATGCCAAGCTCGCATATGACCCGACGGTTGATCTGAAACCCGTGTCCATGGCAGCAGAAACCACCCTGGCACTGGCGGTGGGCCCAGGCGTGCCCAACAGCGTGGTCAATCTGCGCGACTTCGTCGAGTGGTCACGGCGCCATCCGGCACTTGCCAATTACGGCTCGCCCGGCATTGGCACCTTGCCGCACTTGCTGGGCGCAGTCTTTTTTCGCACAGCGCAAGTCGAATCGCAGCATGTCGCCTATCCGGGCGGCCCTCCTGCCATCGTGGACCTGATGGGGGGCCGCCTCTCTATGCTGATCTTGCCGGAAGGCCTGCTGCGCCAGCACCACGCCACGGGCAAGCTGCGGGTGCTGGCCACTTCAGGCGCAACACGCAGCAGCTACATGCCGGAAGTGGCCAGCTTCGTCGAACAAGGTTTTCCCGAAGTGGTGATGCGCGAGTGGTTCGCCTTCTTCATGCCAGGAGGCACGCCGGCGCAAGTGGTGGAGACCACGTCCCGGTCCATACAGCAATCGACAGCGCATGGGCCCCTGATTGCCGCGCTCGGCGAGGCCGCCATGGTTGCAAGCGCCAGTACACCCGCAGCGCTGGCGGACCGCATCGCCGTTGAGCAGCGTTACTGGCAGAAGGTCATTGCCACAACAGGCATTCGGGCCGAATGATGGCTGCGCATCCAACTTCAGCCGGGCCCCATCCCTGGGACGAGGCAGCCCAGGGATGGAATCGACATGCCACGGCGATCCACGCCTGGCTGCAGGACGCCACCGCCCAGATGCTGGACAGTGCGGGTGTGGTCAGCGGGGCCCGCGTGCTCGACGTCGCGGCAGGCGCGGGCGACCAGACACTGGAGATCGCGCACCGGGTGGGTAAAACCGGCGAGGTAATGGCCACCGACATCTCTGGCGCCATCCTGGCGCTCGCACTAGACAACCTGCGTGCTGCCGGTTTTTCGCAGGTGCGCACGCGGGTGGCTGATGCGCAAGCGCTCGGGTTGGTTGGCGGCCACTTCGATGCGGCGGTCTGTCGGCTGGGGCTGATGCTCTGCCCTTCTCCGCTTCTGGCTTTACAGGAGATCCGGCAGGCACTTCGGCCGCAGGGGCGTTTGGGTGCTCTGGTGTTTTCCAGTCCCCAGACGAACCCTTGTATCGCCATCCTGGCCCGGACTGCACAACGCCATGCGGGACTGCCCGCGGGCGACCCCTTTGCACCGGGCTCGCTGATGAGTCTGGGAAACCCTGGTTTGCTGGCCATGCTGCTGGAAAAAGCCGGGTTCACGGACATCGACGTGCGACCCGTATCGGCCCCGTTTCATCTACCGGCGGGCAAGGACTACCTCGAATTTGTGCGCACCTCTGCGTCGCCCATCATCGAGATGCTGAAAACCATTTCAGCCAGTGCGCAGGCCGCTGCATGGGATGACATGGAACGCCAGCTCAAACCGTTCTCCACCACCACGGGCTGGGATGGGCCCAACGAGCTCCTGCTGTGTTCTGCCGCTGTGCCGGCATAGATAAAGCCACAATTGAAACTGTAGCTGCGGTTCGCATAATTTATTGCGCGCTGATGGCAGTGCATGGGAGACCCGTGCCACCGGGGGAAACCATGCAAGGCTACTGCATGATGGCAATCGGGATGCGTTGACGTCCAAAATGCTCTGCCTTCACATCAAAACGGCCAGCCACCGCCGTTCCGCAGTCGGGGCAGTGTCCGTCCGGCGTCAAGCGGTACTTTTTCAGTATGTACCAGTCACGCACGATCAACGGAGCATGGCAACCTGGACAAAAAGTCGTGTCGCCCTCAATGTTGTGCACATTGCCGGTGTACACATAGTGCAGACCCGCCTTGAGGGCAATGTCACGGGCTCGCACCAAAGTGCCGACAGGCGTCGCATGCACATCCAGCATTTTGAAATCGGGGTGGTAGGCCGAGAAATGCAGGGGCACGTCAGGGCCAAGCTCTCTCACCAACCACGTGCACATGGCGCTGAGCTCCTCAACCGAGTCGTTGTGCCCCGGGATCAGCAGCGTGGTGATTTCCAGCCAGACCTTTGTTTCATGCTGCAGGTAAGTCAGCGTGTCAAGCACGGGTTTCAGGTGCGCCGCGGTGAGCCTGAAATAGAAGTCCTCGGTGAACGCCTTGAGATCGACATTGGCAGCATCAATTTTCTCAAAAAAATCACGCCGGGCGATTTCACCGATGTAGCCGGCTGTGACCGCCACGGTTTGCACGCCGCGCGCATGGCAGGCATCGGCCACGTCCATGGCATATTCAGCAAAAATCACCGGGTCGTTGTAGGTGAACGCCACACTCTTGCAGCCGTGGCTGACCGCTGACTTGGCAATGGCCTCGGGCGAGGCCTGATCCATCAGGCTGTCCATGTCACGCGACTTGCTGATGTCCCAGTTCTGACAAAACTTGCATGTCAAATTGCAGCCTGCCGTGCCAAATGACAGCACGCTGCTGCCAGGATAAAAGTTGTTCAGGGGTTTCTTCTCGATCGGGTCAATACAAAAACCCGAAGATCGCCCGTAGGTGGTCAGAATCATGTGGTCGCCCTGGCGCATGCGCACAAAACAGGCACCGCGTTGCGCCTCGTGCAATTTGCAGTCACGCGGACAAAGGTCGCATTGCAGGCGGCCGTCATCCAACCGGTGCCAGTAACGGGCCGGGTAATTTGATTCCTGAATCATGTTGGCCCCTTTTCTTGCCATTTGTACACGCTGTAACGCTGTAGCTGAACACCCTCATCCCAAAAGTCAGCTGGCAGACCGGCCTTCTGTTTGAGATGCGCCATGAAGTGACGCGCGTCAGGCAACTGCGCCCACACCTGCGGCAAAAAGGTGCTGCGGTAGCGGCCGTACGCAAACACCACACCATCGACACCAGGGCGTAACAGGCTCAAGACGTGCGACTCGGTGTCAAACTTCAGCGTCTGCATGGGCGACAGCACCGACACTTCCAAATGGGTAGAGGTCAGCTCCGCCAGGGTCAATGGCGCAAAACGCGGGTCTTGCAAGGCTGCGGCCAAGGCGTTTGACTTCACATCAACCAACAAGCTGCGCTGTGCCTCCAGCGAGCCAATGCAGCCGCGCAGTTGCCGCTGACGGGTCAGGGTGACAAAACACGCACCCGGTTCGTGCAGCCACCCTGCATCTTCTGCCGCAGTGAGCGGCTGGCCCAAGGCCGTCGAGATGGCAGCGCGGGCAATCGGCAGCAAGGTGTTGCCCGCATCTGCGGGGACACCCGCCACAGTGGCAATTTTTGCGTCAGTGCCCATGGGGCACCTCCGGCATGAAGGCAAACGCGGCGTAACCCACCACACGGTCTTTATCACCTGCCGTGTCACCCGAATTGCACTGCCCCAGCAACTGCGGATGCAAGTGATGGTGCCGGGCGGCCAGCAAGAAGCCATTGACGGGCGTGCCGCCACAGGCTTGTTCGTGTGTGATCGAACTGCTCAACCTCATGATGCGCAGTACGGTGCCGTGGTCGACAATCTGTGCCGTGCGATAAGGTAAAAAGTGCGACAGGTCCGAGCTGATCACGATCAGCGTCTCCGGGCCACCCCAAAGCGCTTCCAGAACCTCTGCCACTTCCGCAGGGGTCGCGTCACCCACCGCCAAGGGCACCAGCTTGAAATCATCGAGCACCGCCTGAAGAAAAGGCAACTGCACTTCCAGCGAATGTTCCAGGGCGTGCGCCGCCGGGCTGACCACCACCTGGCGCAGCCCGGCAATGCGCGCAATGGCAGCCTGATCCACTTCGATCTGGCCCACGGGCGTTGCAAAAATGACGGCGCCCGGCAACGCCAGACCCCTGACAGGCACCCGATGCACCGGACCCAGAAGCACCACGCGGCGGATGATTTTGCGCAGCGGAGCGAGGCGCGCATACGCCAAGGCGGCGGTAGAACCAGAATACACGTAACCCGCATGGGGCACGATCAAAGCTTTAGGGGGCGCATCGTCTGGCGCCTCACACCACTCTGCGGCAGACAGCAGCGCCTGCACATTTTTGGACAAGACCAACGCTTGCCCCGGGTAAAAAGCACCAGCCACAGCCGGTTGACGAATTGGGTGCATGGAGACCTCCGTTTCTGACGCAACTTAACGCTGTTCAGATCAGGGGGAATTGCGAGTTATCAAGCGAATGGATTTCTTGGGCCCAGCGCTCGGGTCAAAGCCGACTGGGCGAGCGCTGGCCCAGAATTCAAACCAACCCGTCAAAAGCTCTTAATTTAATAGCTACATACCTTTTAATGATAAGGGCTACAGGCTAATTTCTTCAAAAACAATGCTTATTGCTTGACGGCTTCCACCTGCACCAGCAGGCGCACGTTTTTCGGAAAGCCCCAGTCAATGCCGTAGTTCATGCCGAACTGGGTGCGGTCAAGGGTGGTCTCAAAGTCACCACCACACACCTCGCGCTTGAGCATCGGGCTGTCGTAGCAGTTGAAGTTGGTGGCCTTGAGCGTGACCGGGTTGGTTTTGCCCAGCAGCGTCAGGTTGCCCACCACCTCGGTGACCTTGTCGCCGCTGAAGGTGAACTTGTCCGCAACGAACTTCAGGGTCGGGTACTTGGCGCTGTCAAACAAGTCGGCGCTTTGCAGGTGTTTGTTGAAGGCGGCGGTGCCGGTGTTGATGGAGGTGGTGTCTATCGCGATCTCGACCTTGCCGGTCTTGGCCGCACGGTCAAACTCCACCGCACCTTCTTTTTTGTCAAAACGGCCACGGTTGGTGGAGGTGCCAAAGTGTGCGATTTCAAAGGTGACGAAGGTGTGGGTGGGGTCAATGGCATAGCTTGCAGCCTGGACTTGCGCCACGCCAGTCAACATGGTGGTGGCGGCAACAACGGACAAAAGGGTTAAACGCATGGGGAATCTCCTGGTGAATAAAAAGGTTGAGTGAAAACGACTGGGGAAAACGTTGACGGATCGGGGTCAGAGCCACTTACGGCTTACCCACGCCGATCAGGGAAAACTTGAACTCGACTTGCACCTCATCAGCCACCATCGCGGTGTCGGCCCAGTCGCCGTCGCCAATGCTGAAGGCCAGCCGTTTGATCGGCAACACGCCAGTAGCCACCGTGATGGCACCGGTTTGGGTCATGGCCAAGGGCACCAGCACGTCACGCGACTGGCCCTTGATGCTGAGCTTGCCCGCCAACTCGTATTTGCCCGCGCCCAAGGGCTTGAACGCCGAAGAGGTGAAGGTGGCCAGCGGGAACTTGGGCGCGTTGAACCACGGCGCCTTGGGCAACTCGCTGTCGGCCTCGGCCGAGCCCATGGTGGCGCTGCCCATGTCGACGGTGAACGTGACCTTGCTGGTGGCAAGCCGGGCGGCGTCAAAGCTGACTTGTGCATCAAATTTCTTGAAGTGGCCGCTGACCAGCACCCCCATTTGTTTGGCCACAAAACTCAACTCACTCTGCGCGGGCAGCAGTTTTTGCTGCGCGGCTGCGGGCAAGGTCACGGCGGCTAACAAGGCGGTGGTCATGGCAGAGAGAAACAGGTGGGTGTTCATAGGGGGTTCCAGTGAAAATTAGTGAAAAAGACCGCGTCAATTCAACGTCGGCCAGGCACCATGCGCAGCAGCAGGCCATCACGGTCGACCCAATGGTGTTTCAGGGCGGCGGCCACATGCAGCCCGACCAGGCCCATCAAGGCCAGGGCGGACAATTCGTGCAGCGGCTTGATCAGCTCGGCCAGCGCCTTGTCTGCGCCCACCAGATCAGGCAGCGCGATTTGGCCAAACCACACAATTGGAAACCCGGCGGCCGAGCTGTAAGCCCAGCCGAGCAGCGGCACAGCGAAAAACAGCACATACAGCAGGTGGTGCGTGGCGTGGTAAGCGCGCATCTGCCAGCGCGGCATGGCGTGCGTGACCGCCGCCGGCAAGACCGGTGGACGGTGCGTCACGCGCCACAACAGGCGCAATACGGTCAATGCCAAAAAGGTGACGCCCGCCCATTTGTGCCAGTTGTACAGCTTGAGCCGTTGCGGTGAGAACGCCAAATCGGTCATGTACACGCCCACCACAAACATGCCCACAATCACCAGCGCCAGCAGCCAGTGCAAGGCGATGGACACCGTGGTGTAGCGGGTGTGGCCAGCTGTTCGATCAGACGAGGACAAAAACAAAGCGGTTCTCCAAACAAGGGTTCATCAGGGATCACCCTGACACAAGAGCCACAAGTTTAGAGATCAGTCAATACAAACAGATTCAATTGTATTGATGTCAATGGTGAATTAATTTCAATGATGAGGGGTGGGCCGCAGCCTGTACAAGCCACCCGCTGGGGCGCTAAAACAAGGCGGCGTTGGCCTTCAACTGTTCGGGCGCAAAGCGGTAAATGGTCATGGGGTCGACGCTGTACGCCCCCAGTCTTCGGTAAAACCTGATGGCCGGCTCGTTCCAGTCCAGGCAACCCCATTCCAGCCGCTGGCAGCCACGCTCAAGCGCCAGAGTCGACATGAAGGCCATCATGATCTTGCCCAGCCCTTTGGCGCGCAAGCTGTCGTCCACCAGAAAACCGTCAATGTACAGGCCCGACTGCCCGATGAACGCAGAAGAGGTCTGGCAAAAGTAGACAAACCCGGCGGGCTTCCCGTCGTAATCACCAAAAATGGCCTCGCCTTTTTGCTGGGCCAAAAGCTGGCGCAAGCCGTCTTCTGTGGCGATGATTTTGTCTGCCATCTTCTGGTAGCTGCCCAGCCGCTTCATGAAGTCCAGCAACAAACCCGCATCGTCGGGCGTGGCAAAACGCAGCGAAAACCTGGGGTTCTGGGTGGCGATAGGGGCGATGGGCAAGGGGTGAGGCGTGGCGCGTGACATGTTGACCAGCCCGCTCAGACCACGCCACGGCCACGCAGGGCCAACACGGCAGCTGCATCCAGCCCCAATTCGGCCAGCACCTCATCCGTGTGTTCGCCCAACCGAGGCGGTGCGCGGCGCAACACAGGCGGCGTGGCGGTGAGGCGCAGCGGGCTGGCCACGGTGCTGATCATGGCTTGGGGTGCTATTGATTGTGTAGCTGTTTGCGCTTTATCCATAAGGACTACAGGCTGTTTTATCACCAAATATCGGGCTTGCACCTGGGGGTCGGCAAAGGCCTGGCCAAGGTCATTGATCGGGCCACAGGGCACGGCTTTGTCTTCCAGCGACGCGATCCACTGCGCAGAACTGCGCGTGCGGGTAACGGCTTGCATCAGCGGGATCAGCGCGTCGCGGTGTTGCACGCGCAAGGTGTTGCTGGCAAATCGTGCGTCCATGGCCCATTCGGGGTGGCCGGCCACCTCGCAAAAGCGGGCAAACTGACCGTCATTGCCAATCGCCAGCAGCACCGCGCCGTCTGCGGTGTCAAAACTCTGGTACGGCGCCAAACTGGGGTGCGTGTTGCCCTGGCGTTGTGGCACCTTGCCTGAATTCAAAAAGCCCGCCGCCTGGTTCGCCAGCACCGCCATGCCGACGTCGAGCAGCGCCATGTCGATGTGCTGGCCCACGCCGGTTCGGTGGCGGACCTCGATGGCGGCCAGAATCGCGCTGGTGGCATAAACCCCGGTAAAGATGTCGATCACCGCCACACCCACCCGCATCGGGCCGCCGCCGGGGGTGCCGTCGGCTTGGCCGGTGATGCTCATCATGCCGCTCATGGCCTGGATCATCAGGTCATACCCGGCGCGCTCGGCATAGGGCCCGTTTTGGCCAAAACCGGTGACCGAGCAGTAAATAAGGCGCGGGTTGACAGCTTTCAGGCTCTCATAGTCCAGCCCATAGGCTTTCAGGCCACCCACCTTGAAATTTTCCACCAGGATGTCACTGCTGGCAGCCATTTGCCGGATCAGCGCCTGACCTTCGGGCTTGGCCATGTCGAGCGTGATGGCGCGTTTGTTGCGGTTGCAGGCGGTGAAATAAGTGGCCTGATCGGTATCAACACCATCTGCGTCCTTGACAAACGGCGGGCCCCAGTGGCGCGTGTCGTCACCCGCGCCGGGGCGCTCGACCTTGATCACGTCGGCCCCCAGGTCGGCCAGCATCTGGGTGCACCAGGGGCCGGCCAGCACGCGCGAGAGGTCGAGGACTTTGAGGTGGGAGAGGGCGGGTTGTGGGTCGGCTTTCGTCATGGTGTTTTCCTGAATCGTTGACTTTGGTTCTGGTGCTGATTTGGTTCTGGTTCTGGTTCTGGTTCTGGTTCTGGTTCTGGTTCTGGTTCTGGTTCTGGTGTTGGGGTTGGGGTTGGGGTCGGGGTCGGTTTTGTTCTGGCGGTGTTTGAAAGGGATTTTGTCGTTGATCCCCCCCTATCTCTCCCGTCTCTTTCCACCCCCGCCGGGGCGGAAAGAGAAGCTAACAACCGTATGTGGCCTTGTGTTTTGACGGACCGAATTCATGGCGTTTGGCTAACAAAAAAGGGGAGGGGAGGGGAATAGTGTCGGTATCGGTATCGGTGGCAGCCAGCCTTTGGTTCCCACACGGTCGAGCGTTGACAAGCGGTCTTACAGCGCGAACACCTGCCTGCCCAAAACCGCCCAGTTGGCCCAAGCCGTGTACGTCTTCCCTTAAAAAACAAGCCCAAATATGGCTGTTAGCCCCCCTTTCCGCCCCGGCGGGGGTGGAGAGGGGTTGGGGGTGAGGAGGGGATTACACCGATAGAAAACCCAACCGTTGAAAAACACAAAAACACAAATTAATTGGAATCTGACCCCAATTAATCGAAATCAGCCGGATCAGCAAAACGCCTGTATCCCCGTCTGCGCGCGCCCCAGAATCAACGCATGAATGTCATGCGTACCTTCATAGGTATTGACCACCTCCAGGTTCACCAGATGGCGGGCCACACCAAACTCGTCGCTGATGCCGTTGCCGCCCATCATGTCGCGCGCCAGGCGGGCCACGTCGAGTGCCTTGCCGCACGAGTTGCGCTTCAGAATGGAGGTGATCTCGACTGCCGCCGTGCCCTCGTCTTTCATGCGTCCCAGGCGCAAGCAGCCCTGCAAGCCCAACGCAATGTCGGTTTGCATGTCGGCCAGCTTTTTCTGAATGAGCTGGTTGGCAGCCAGCGGGCGGCCGAATTGCATGCGGTCCATCACATATTGGCGTGAGCGGAACCAGCAGTCTTCGGCCGCACCCAGGGCACCCCAGGCAATGCCATAGCGGGCACTATTGAGGCAGGTGAACGGGCCTTTCAGGCCCTGCACTTCAGGAAACGCGTTTTCCTCCGGGCAAAACACACCGTCCATGACGATCTCGCCGGTGATGCTGGCGCGCAGACCGACCTTGCCGTGAATCGCGGGCGCACTCAAACCGGCAGCGCCTTTTTCCAGCACAAAGCCACGGATCGGGCCCACCGTGCCGGTCTCGGACACCTCTTTGGCCCAGACCACAAACACGTCGGCAATCGGGCTGTTGGAAATCCACATCTTGCTGCCACTGAGCTTGTAGCCGCCGGACACTTTGACGGCGCGGCTGAGCATGCTGGCCGGGTCCGAGCCGTGGTTGGGTTCGGTCAGGCCGAAGCAGCCAATCCACTCACCCGTGGCCAGTTTTGGCAGGTATTTTTGTTTGGTGGCTTCATTGCCAAATTCAAATATCGGCACCATCACCAGTGAGCTTTGCACACTCATCATGGAGCGGTAGCCGCTGTCCACACGCTCCACCTCGCGGGCAATCAGGCCGTAGGCCACGTAGTTCAGGCCGGGGCCGCCATAAGCCTCGGGAATGGTGGGCCCAAGCAAGCCCAACTCACCCATTTCGCGAAAAATGGCGGGGTCGGTTTTCTCGTTGCGAAAGGCTTCCACCACACGCGGCTGCAGCTTGTCCTGGCAGTAGGCGGCAGCGGCCTCCTTGATCATGCGTTCTTCGTCGGTGAGCTGCTGCTCCAGCAAAAAGGGGTCTTGCCAATTGAATGCGGCGTGGGCCATGGTGGTATCTCCTGAGGGTAAGCGTGTGGGGGGTCAATTCAGGCCAGGCCTGAACGGCATGACCGTATGGTAGCGCGCAGACAGGGTGCCACACAACCGATTTGTTATCACCTTGGTATCTAATTTACTCATAACTCAAACCAAATAGCCATCAACCCACAGATTTATATATGTGACAAAAACACACTTAGCCCACATTAAACATCATATATAAGCTATATAATTTATAGCAATAGAGATGCAAGCATAAAAAATGCTGTGTATATTACGCACATCATGCGCAGAAAAATCCCCTCTCTTCAAGCCCTGGCCTGCTTTGATGCAGCCGCCCGCCACCAAAGCTACACACGGGCCGCGCAAGAACTGGCGCTGACCCAGGGCGCCGTGTCACGTCAGCTCACCGCTTTGGAAGACTTTGTGGGTGTGGCGCTGTTCAAACGCACCCGCCACGGCGTGACCTTGACCGAGCGCGGCCGTGACTACGCCGCCCAGGTGGCGATCCGGCTGCAAGCACTGGAGCAGGACACGCTGGATGTCATGAGCACCCAAGGGCGCGGCAGTGTGCTGCACCTGGCAGCAGTGCCGACCTTTGCCGCGCGCTGGCTGATTCCGCGTCTGCCCCTGCTGAAACGCCAGCAGCCTGAACTCACCGTGCACATCGAAACCCGCACCCGGCCTTTCATGTTTGCCGACACCCCGTTTCATGCCGCGTTGTTTGCCGGCACGCCGGATCAGGTGAACCAATGGGCCGGCACCCAGGCCGTGAAACTGCTCGACGAAGTGGTGCTGCCGGTGTGCAGCCCGGGCCTGCTGCAAGGCAGCATCAGTTTGCCACCCGAAGCCCTGGCGCAACTGCCACTGCTGCAACAGAGCACCCGCCCGGATGCCTGGCGGCAGTGGTTTGAGGCGCAAGACGTGGTCGCCCCACACGCCCTGTACGGCGCACGATATGAGTTGTTTTCAATGGCTGCCGCCGCCGCGGTTCACGGCATGGGCGTGGCGCTGGTGCCACGGCTGCTGATCGCCAGCGAGCTGGCACGCGGCGAACTGGTGGTGGCCTGTGACCAGGCGCTGGCGAATCAACGCGCCTACTATTTTGTTCAACCAGAAGGCAACGACAACCCGCCGGCCACCGGAATTTTCATCAATTGGCTGCTGCAAAACACGGCGTAACACCATGCTGGCAGCTCAGTCCGCCGGTTCTGTCGGCGACGGCAGCTTCAGGCCAACGGTTTTGACGACGCCCTCAGACATGGTTCGCACACTCAATTCGGCACGACCCAGCGCCACCTGGTCGCCCACCACCACCGGGCGCATGATGGCTTTGGCCAGCCAGGCATCGACGCGCAGGTCAGCATCAAGGGGTGCCTGCAACCCGTAAAAATCACACAAATCAGCCACTCTGGTGTTGGCTTGAAGGGCAAAGTCGCCAAACTTGACACGGACAGCAGAGGTGTCGTTTTCGTCAGGCAGCACCACGCCCATGCGGTGTGCAAACCAGCCGATCGTGCTGCCTTGCAACAGCAGCGACGCCAGCACCACCACAAAGGCCACGTTGAAAATCATCCGCGCCTCAGGCACGTTGGCCATGAAGGGAAAGATCGCCAGCACAATCGGCACCGCCCCCCGCAGCCCAACCCAGGCCACATAAGTGATTTCTTTTGGCGTGAAGCGCAAAGGCGCCAGGCACAAGCCCACCGCCAGCGGCCGTGCCACAAACATCAGCACCGCCGCCACGCCCAGCGCCGGCCAGGCAAAGTCTTCCATCTCCGACGGCGTCACCAGCAAACCCAGCAGCACAAACATCAGCGCCTGGGACAACCAGGCGTAGCCATCGAGCGCGGACAGTGCCGACTGAACAATGCCCGGCGCCCTTCGGTTCAACACGATGCCCAGCAGATACACGGCCAAAAAACCCGAGCCGCCAACCCAGGTGGTGAGGGCGAACGTGGCCAAGCCCGCCATGGCCAGCAGCAACGCAATCACGGCACCGGAGTCTTCCAATTGATGGATTCGGGGCAACATCAAGGCAAACACCCGTCCAATCCCAATGCCCAGCAGCGCCCCCCAGGCAAACTGCTGCAACAACGACCACGCGATGGCACCCCATGACAACGCCGCGCCACCGCTGCCGGCGGCCGATGCCAGGCCAATCAGGGTCAGCGTCAGGTAAACCGCCATCGGGTCGTTCATGCCCGACTCAATTTCCAGCGTGGTGGCCACCCGCTCGCTCAGTTGAACCCCGGAGGTCTTGAGCAGTGAGAACACGGCCGCCGCATCGGTGGAGCCAACGATGGCACCCAGCAGGAAGGCACTTGTCCAGCTCAGCTTGAGCAAGTAGACCGCTGCCACTGCGGTGAAACCTGCAGTGAGCAGCACGCCCAATGACGCGAGGATCAGGGCCGGCTTTAATCCAGTGCGAAACCTGGGGTAATCGGTGCGCAGGCCACCGTCGAGCAAGATGATGACGAGTGCGATGTTGCCCACCCAGAAGCTAAGTCGGTAGTCGTCAAACGCCAGTCCGCCCGGCCCATCCACACCGGCCAGCATGCCCGTGACCAGAAAAGCCAGCAGAAACGAAAACCCCGCCCTTTTTGAGAACACGCCCACCAACACGCTGATGAAGATCAACGCAGACGCACCGAGCAAGGGCAGGCTTAGGAAGTCGAGGCTTAAGGTCATCTTGAGAATGATTATCGACTGCGCACCCCACCTTGGCCTGTTTGCCAAGCCCATTTGGCCCCGGCGAAGGGCATATCCAAGGACTTTCCAGAGTGTTCAGATGGCTGCCATCATGCTAAGCTGATCCAAATTGACATCCCCACACAAAGGAGCACTTCATGCCCGGACTTCTTCCCAACATCGACCCTGATGGCCTGCTTGAGTTCTCGGTGGTCTACACCGACCGTGCACTCAACCACATGTCCAAACGCTTTCAAGGCGTGATGACCGACATCTCGCGGATTCTCAAGGAGGTGTACCACGCCAAATCCGCCGTACTGGTGCCCGGCAGCGGCACCTTTGGCATGGAGGCCGTGGCGCGCCAGTTTGCCACTGGCAAGAAGGCGCTGGTGATCCGCAATGGCTGGTTCAGTTACCGCTGGACGCAGATTTTTGACATGGGACACATCCCTGCGGAGTCCACCGTGCTGAAAGCCCGCCGCGTGAACGACACCAAACAATCGCCCTGGATTCCCTGCCCGGTGGACGAGGTGGTGGCCACCATCCGCGCCAAAAAGCCCGACGTGGTGTTTGCCCCGCATGTGGAAACCGCTGCCGGCATGATCCTGCCCGACGACTATTTAAAAACCGTGAGTGATGCCGTGCACGAGGTCGGCGGCCTGATGGTGCTGGACTGCATTGCCTCGGGCGCCATGTGGGTTGACATGGAGGCCACCGGCGTGGACGTGCTGGTGAGCGCGCCGCAAAAGGGCTGGAGCGGTTCACCCTGCTGCGCCATGGTGATGCTGAGCGCGCGTGCGCGTGCCGCCATTGACGGCACCACCAGCACCAGCTTTGCCTGTGACTTGAAGAAGTGGCTGCAAATCATGGAAGCCTATGAAGGCGGCGGCCACGCCTACCACGCCACCATGCCGACCGATGCGCTGATGCGCCTGCGTGAAGTCATGCAAGAAACCCGCGCCTACGGCTTCGAGAGGGTCAAGGCCGAACAAGTCGCACTGGGCACGGCGGTGCGCGAGCTGTTCGAGGGCCGAGGCATCCAGAGTGTGGCAGCGGACGGCTTCAAGGCCCCCGGTGTCGTGGTGAGCTACACCGAAGATGCAGGCATTCAAAACAGCAAGAAGTTCCTGGCCCTGGGCCTGCAAACCGCCGCGGGTGTGCCCCTGCAATGCGACGAACCAGCCGATTTCATGACCTTCCGCGTCGGCTTGTTCGGACTGGAAAAACTGCACAACGTGCCGCGTTCAGTGGCGCAACTGGCCAAGGCCCTGGATGCCATGGCTGTGCCCGAGACAGAAGCCGCTGGCGCATGATGATGAGACAGGACGGCATGGAAAGCTACGCGGGTCCAACTTCGATGGCCTGACGAAAAGGCGGCATCGTCCATAACGGGATCGAGACCACCACGCCCGAGCACAGTGCGGGAGGGCTCAACGTGTTGCTGCGTGCCATGCTGGAGTGGGCAGGGGTTATATGAAGACAATTTCAAAAAAGCAGGACAAATTCACGGCCTGTCAATCAGGTTAACCCTTAGACGCATTATGATGCACCGCACAATTTCCTCAAGCGGAGCTTTCCCAATGCGTACGTATTTCGTAGCGGCGACACAACCCAATGTTGGCCTCACCTCGGTGTCACTGGGCCTGTTGCGGGCGCTGCAACGGCGCGGCCTGAAGGTGGCGTTTGTCAAACCCATCACCAAGCGCACGTCAGAGACCGAACCTTCGGTGCTTTTTGCCCGCAGCATTTGCCAGGCTGAAGCCACCCCAGACCCCTTGCCCATGAGTCTGGCCACCCAATGCGTCACCAACGGCAAGACGGATGAGTTGCTGGAGGACATTGTCAGCATGGCCATGTCCTGCACCGAGGGCGCGGATGTGCTGCTGGTTGAAGGCATCCATGCGGACCCGAGCCGGGCGTTCATTCCGCGCCTGTCAGCGGACATCGCCCGCAGCCTGCAGGCCGATGTGGTGCTGGTGGCCAACGGGGCCAATACAGACGGCATCGCCCAGACACGCTACATGATTTCCCAGGTGCGCAATGTCGGACGCCATGTGGTAGGTGTGATATTTAACCGCGCCGCAGCCGACTTTGACGAAGCCGCTGCGCTCAGCCAGCTCGACGGCGTACCGATTTGGGGCATTGTTCAGTACAACCCGGCGCTGTCTGCACCGCGTACCCTCGATGTGGCGCGCCATTTAGGTGCCGAGGTGATGATCGAGGGCGAGATTGCGACCCGGCGCGTGCTCGACACGGTGCTGTGCGCCCGCTCGGTGACTGAAGTCATTCCACGCCTGAAGTCTGGCACCCTGGTGGTCAGTGCGGGTGACCGCGACGACGTGATTCTGGCCACCGCGCTGGCGGCGAGTAACGGCATTGAGCTGGCCGGCCTGGTGCTGACCCATGACAGCTTCATCAGCCCGGGCATTGACCGCTTTTGTTCGCGCGCGTTTCACAGCGGCCTACCGGTCTTGCGGACCAATGGCGACAGTTTTGGCACCGCTGCCCGCATCAGCCGTTTACCCCTAGCCGTGCCGCAGGACGATGTAAGCCGGATGGACACCGTGATCGACAGCGTGGCCGAGCAAATTGACGGCGATGCCATATGCGTTGGTATGGACCGTGCCAATTCAACCCGCATGTCGCCCCCGGCCTTTCGTTACCAGCTCATGCAAAAGGCCCGTGCCGCCAACAAGCGCATCGTGCTGCCAGAAGGCGACGAGCCGCGCACCATTCGGGCCGCCGTGATCTGCACCGAAAAAGGCATCGCCCGCTGCGTGCTTCTTGGTAAGCGAAAAGTGATCGAATCGGTGGCCGACTCGCTGGGGCTGGCGTTGCCGGCGGGGCTGGAGATTCTGGAGCCTCAGCAGATTGCCGAACAATACGTGGCGCCGATGGTGGCCTTACGCAAGAGCAAAGGCCTGACGCCGGGGCAAGCCCTGATCGCACTGGAGGACACCGTGGTGCTCGGCACCATGATGCTGGCGGTGGACGAAGTGGATGGGTTGGTCAGCGGCGCGGTACACACCACCGCCAGCACGGTGCGCCCTGCGTTGCAGTTGATCAAGACAGCGCCGGGGTCATCCATCGTGTCGTCCTGCTTCTTCATGCTCATGCCTGAGCAGGTGCTGGTGTACGCAGATTGCGCGGTCAACCCCGACCCAACGGCCAAAGAACTGGCCGAAATTGCCAAGCAGAGCGCCGACAGCGCACTGGCCTTCGGCATCGACCCCAAGGTCGCGATGATCAGTTACAGCACAGGTGCGTCCGGATCAGGTGACGATGTCGAGAAGGTACGCGCAGCCACCGAACTGGCCCGGGCGCAATGGCCCGAGTTGGTGATTGACGGCCCAATGCAATACGACGCAGCCACCGTGCGCGATGTCGCAGCCCAAAAGGCGCCGGGCAGCGCCGTGGCGGGTCAGGCCACTGTCTTCATTTTCCCTGACCTGAATACGGGCAACACCACTTACAAGGCGGTACAACGCTCGGCCAATGTGGTGTCGGTGGGGCCAATGTTGCAGGGCTTGCGCAAACCCGTGAATGATTTGTCTCGTGGCGCGCTGGTGGACGACATTGTGTTCACCATCGCGCTGACCGCCATTCAGGCACAGGCGCTGGCAGATACCCAAGGCTAAGTGCCAGACTTGCCACCTACCCAATCGGAGAACTTTCGATGACCCTGAGCACCTGGTGGCTGTTTATTGCGATGACGTTTGTGGTGTCGGCCACACCGGGGCCCAACATGCTGTTTGTCATGAGCATCAGCGCGCGCCACGGGTTGCGCCCGGCGGTGCTGGCCATGGCCGGCTGCATGACTGCCTTGCTGACCATGATGAGTTTGTCGGCCGCTGGGTTGGGTGCCCTGTTGCAGAGTTTTCCGGCGGTGTTTGATGCACTGCGCCTGGGTGGTGCCGCTTACCTGGCTTATCTGGGCGTGAAGTGCTGGCGCGCGCCTGTGCACGATGCGGTGCGTGACACCTTGGCCGGGCAGACTGGTACGGCCACACCGGTCGCCTTGCCTGCAGCACAGTCCGGTGCCATTTATCGACAGGCTTTTTTGGTGGCGGCCAGCAACCCCAAGGCCATTTTGTTTGCCGCCGCTTTTTTCCCGCAGTTCATTGACCCGGCCCAGCCCAAAATCGGGCAGTTTGCGATTTTGCTCACCACCTTCACCGTGATCGAGGTGGGCTGGTACTTTATCTATGCGGTGAGCGGCAAGCGGCTGTCGGTCTACCTGCAGCGCGCCACCGTCCTGCGCGCCTTTAACCGGCTCACCGGCGGCGTGTTCATTGGTTTTGCCGGATTGATGGCCTTCGCGCGTGAGTAGTGTGGTGACTGCCACGCGGCTCATGTGCGCCGTGTGCCTGCGGCCCCAGAGCGCCTGCTTTTGCCAGTGGGTCACACCCGTGACGAATGCCACCGAGGTGCTGATCCTGCAACATCCGCTGGAAGAACACCACGCCAAAAACAGCGCCCACCTGCTGCACCTGAGCCTGGCCCACAGCCGCATCCTGGTCGGCGAAGTGTTTGACGAGCCGGCATTGCGCGCAGCCCTGCAAGAACCCAAATACACGGTGCTACTGTACCCACGGGCAGCGCCCGCGCTGGACCTGGCGCCTGCTTTGGACCCGGTGCGGCTGCACCACCCAGCCCACCTGCGGCTGGTGGTGCTGGATGGCACCTGGCGCAAAAGCCGCAAGATGCTGCACCTGAGCCCGCTGCTGCAAAGCCTGCCGCGCTTGTCGCTGGATGACGTGCCTGCGTCCCGCTATGTGGTTCGCAAAGCCCATAAGCCAGGTCAGCTGTCAACACTGGAAGCCACGTGTGCGGCGCTGGCACAGCTGGAGGGAAAGACAGAGGATTTCCTGCCGTTGCTGGCTGCGTTCGACGGGTTTGTGGCGCAGCAACTAGGCTTCAGACCGCCGTAGGTACGCAAGGGGTGCGATTCAAAGTGATGTGGCATCCTGAAGACATCCAGGTCTTTCGTCAATCCGGCGCTGCGTATTGAACCCGGCCCGGCGACTGGGCCCTGCGCGTGCGGTTTTGGGGTGAAAACACACGCGAAACTGAAGCTTCTGTATGCAAGCGCTTGCCGACGCGCGCCTTTCACCCCAAAGCCCGGTCGCATAGCCCAATCACCGTGCCTAACGCTGTCGAAGTCAGAATTGCTGTAGTAGAAGCCGCACATCTATTCGCGCCAAACCCAACGCAGGAAACTTTTGACTTCCCCCTGCCCGCGTACCCAACCGCTCGCAAAATCAGCCGGGTGATACGCTTTGCGGAGGTCAAGGAGGAGACCGCAAAGCGGGCGGGGGACACGTAGCAAAGCGTATCGCCCGGCTGATTCACCCACTACCATGGCACATAAAATGCTATGGTTAATTGGCGCACAGTGGGCGCGTTGCCCTGAAAAATATCTTCGCAAGAAACGCCTGTTTTCATCGCACTTTCAACCTGGAGAAACAATGTCAATTCAATTCACCCCCCGCCGCCGCGCGGTTGTTCTGGCTGCTGCACTGGCCACTCTGATTCCCTCCCTGGCGCTGGCGCAAGCCAAGCTCAAAGTGGCCGGTATTTACACCGTGCCATTCGAGCAGCAATGGGCTGGCCGCCTGCACACCGCACTCAAAGCCGCAGAAGCGCGAGGTGAGATTGAATACAAGGCCTCTGAGAACGTCAGCAACGCCGACTACGAACGCGTCATGCGGGAATACGCCACCGGCGGCAACCAATTGATCGTGGGTGAAGCCTTTGCCGTGGAAGCTGCCGCCCGCAAGGTGGCCAAAGACTTTCCGAAAGTGTCGTTCCTGATGGGCTCGAGTGGCAAACCTGCCGCCCCCAACTTCAGCGTGTTTGACAACTACATCCAAGAGCCCGCTTATCTGAGCGGCATGGTGGCTGGCGGCATGACCAAAAGCAACAAGATCGGCATGGTCGGCGGCTTTCCCATTCCTGAAGTCAACCGCCTGATGAACGCCTTCATGATGGGTGTCAAAGAGGTCAACCCCAAGGTGGAATTCAGCGTGAGCTTCATCAACAGCTGGTTTGACCCACCGAAAGCCAAGGAAGCCGCGTTTGCCATGATCGACAAGGGCGCCGACGTGATGTACGCCGAGCGTTTTGGCGTGAGCGATGCCGCCAAGGAAAAGGGCAAACTGGCCATTGGCAACGTCATCAACACCCAGGCGCAATACCCCGACACCGTGGTGGCTTCGGCCCTGTGGCACTTTGAGCCCTCGGCAGACCGCGCCATCAAGCTGGC
>JBBQZG010000049.1:0-19992 GCA_038207945.1 Burkholderiales bacterium | reverse complement strand
AGCTGACCTTTGACCGCCTCTCCAGCGTCTTCATCAGCAGCGTCAACCATGAAGAAAACCAGCCTGCACATCTGACGCTCATTGATTCATCCGTGCCGGTCAACATCAATCTGGCCAAATATGCAGGTCCGGAAGCGCGCTACTGCCCGGCAGGTGTGTACGAGTATGTGAAGAACGACAACGGCTCAGACCGCCTGCAGATCAATGCCGCCAACTGTGTGCATTGCAAGACCTGCGACATCAAGGACCCCACCCAAAACATCGTCTGGGTCACGCCTGAAGGCGGTGGCGGGCCGAATTACTCCGGGATGTGAGACACCTTTGCAGTCTACAAAAACAACACGTTGGGCCACCCAGCCCACCGGCCCCTGGTACCGGTGGCGCGGATACACCGTGCGCTGGCTGCTGTTCGGTCTGGCAATCAGCGTGTTCCAGCCGGTGACAGACCACGGTGACCAACTTTGGCTGTACAAGCTCGACCAGGCGCTGGCAGGCCTGTCATTTGGCGGTGTTTGCGCCGTCGTCTTCACCCTGGCTGAGAACAAACTCAATACGCCCCGGCGCAAGTGGAAATCATGGCTGATTGTTCTGGCCACCTGGCTGTGCGTGAAGGTGGCCTTTGTCAGCCTGGTGGCACTGGCGGGCTGACCTTGCCATGAACCGCGCGGTGTGAATGTCTTCAGTGCCGCTGGCTTGAAACACCTCAGGGTCGGCGAAAGCTCACGCGCTGGGCGGCCCAGTGTTTGGATTTGAGATTGTCCAGCCTGACCTCGCCACCGGTGGACGGCGCATGGACAAACCGCCCTTCACCAACGTAAATACCGGCGTGCGTGGCGTCACCCCGTTGGGCAAAAAGAACCAGATCGCCAGAGCGGATTTCTTCCCCAGCAACCGGCACACCCCAGGACTGCAGGCGTGACACGGTGCGCGGTGGCATGACCCCAGCTCTGGACTGGTAAACATGCCCGATCAGGCCACTGCAGTCAAAACCACTTTCAGGCGTGTTGCCACCGTAACGGTAAGGTGTACCCACCAGGCCAAGCGCATAGAGGGTGACGTCGCCTGCCTGCTCCGGCTGGAGTCTGGCTGGCACACTTTTGATCTGGTCGCCAGGCCCCGTAGGCACACTGCCGCAGCCCCCGAGAACCAACAGGAGCATCAAACTGGCCCAAACGGGTCCTGGACGATTGCCAATTTTCATACACGAACACAGTGAGTTGATTGGGTGCAATGGTACAGAGTGCACCGGGCAAAGCAAGGCCAAGAAATGCTGGGTCGTTCAAATCGTGCTGCAGGCGCGTCATTCGGCAAGGCGGCGCCGTGCAAGCGGGTAGAATTTATCGGGTCAGGAGAGAGTCGCCACACACCACCCGGTTTGCTGGCAACCGCCGAAGGCGCAGAGCCGCTGATCACAGCAGTTTGAACGCTCAGGCAAAAGGACTGACAAGCGTTTTGAAATCGCAGGATTTTTTAACGTATCCCCACTGGAGAGAGGTCAACGCAGGCGCTTGATGCCTGGGCTGATCCACCGAAGGAGCAACCCAAAACCAGCGCCGCACGCGCGACTGGCGGCGGCGAATCTCTCAGGTAAAGCGGACAGCGGGGGCAGACCACAGCATTGACATTGGGTCAGGCCGTGAAACTGATTTGCCCCCTGCTCTATTGGAGTACCGATGTCCGCAACTGACGATCTTCTCAAAGTTCCCCTCAACGACCTTCACATCACCCTGGGTGCCCGCATGGTGCCCTTTGCCGGCTACGCCATGCCGGTGCAATACCCGATGGGCCTGATGGCCGAACACAAACACACACGTCTCGCAGCAGGCCTGTTTGATGTGTCGCACATGGGCCAGTTGCGCCTGGTGGGGCCGGACGCCGCTGCGGCGTTTGAGAGCCTGATTCCGGTCGATGTGATCGGCCTGGCAGTGGGCAAACAGCGCTACGGCCTGCTGCTCAATGACGACGGCGGAATCATTGACGACCTGATGTTTGTCAACCGTGGCACCGACATTTTTGTGATTGTGAATGGCGCGTGCAAGGACGGTGACATCGCCCACATTCAGGCCAAAATTGGCACCCGTTGCGAGGTCATCCCGATGCCCGAACGTGCCCTGCTGGCACTGCAAGGCCCGCAGGCTGTCACCGCCTTGTCACGCCTGGCACCCGGCGTCGAAAAACTGGTGTTCATGACCGGTGGCGCCTTCACGGTGGATACCGGCACGCAAACGATCGACGTGTTCCTGACCCGCAGTGGCTACACCGGCGAAGACGGTTTCGAGATTTCGGTGCATGAACTCGATGCCCTGGCGCTGGCCAACGCCTTGCTGGCGCAACCGGAAGTCAAGCCGATTGGTCTGGGCGCCCGCAACTCACTGCGTCTTGAAGCCGGCCTGCCACTCTATGGCAACGACATCGACAGCCACACCACCCCCGTTGAAGCCGGTTTGCAATGGGCCATACAAAAGGTTCGTCGAGCCGGTGGTGCCCGCGCCGGTGGTTTCCCGGGTGCTACAAAAATACTAGCACAACTCGCAGGTGAATCGGGGGCTATAGCCCGAAAACGTGTAGGGCTTCGGGCACTTGCACGGGTTCCTGTGCGCGAACACACCGAACTGCAGGATGCACAGGGCGTGTCGCTGGGTGAAGTCACCAGCGGCCTGCTCGGCCCCACCATCGACCAACCCATTGCCATGGCGTATGTGCCCCCCGAATTTGCCGCACTGGGCACACAGCTCAACGCCATCGTGCGCGGCAAACCCGTGGCCATGGAAGTGGTGGCGATGCCGTTTGTACCTACCAACTACTTCCGCGGTTAAGCTTTTTATTTATCTCCCATCATTTAGTAAAAATACCATCATGACAATCAAATACACCCCCGACCACGAATGGATCAACGTTGACGGCGACATCGCCACCGTAGGCATCACCCACCACGCGCAAGACGCTTTGGGCGACGTGGTGTTTGTCGACCTGCCCGAAGTCGGAAATACCTACGCGGCCAAAGACGCCGCCGCCGTGGTCGAATCGGTCAAGGCCGCCGCTGACGTGTACATGCCCGCCAACGGCGAAGTCCTTGAAGTGAATGAAGCACTGCGCGCCGACCCCTCCCTGGCCAACTCTGACCCGCTGGGCGCGGGCTGGTTCTTCAAGATCAAACTGGCCGACCTGACCGAACTCGACGCCATGATGGACGAAACCAGCTACGCCAGTTTCGCCGCTGACGCCCACTGAGCCGGACCACTCCTCATGACCCACACTGCACTTTCGCCCTTGGACGAACTGGAGAACACGTGCGAGTTCATCGCCCGCCACATCGGCATTGACGCCGCCGACGAAGCCGTCATGCTGCAAGCCCTGGACGCCGCATCACGCCGCGAGCTGATCGACGCCATCGTGCCGCCCTCCATTGCCCGCAGCGCGCCGATGGACATTCCGGCCCCAGTGACCGAAGCCGCTGCCTTGGCCGAACTCAAAGCCATGGCCGCCAAAAACAAGGTGTTCAAAAGTTACATTGGCCAAGGCTATTACGGCACCCACACGCCGGGCGTGATTCTGCGCAACATCCTGGAAAACCCGGCCTGGTACACCGCCTACACGCCCTACCAAGCCGAAATTAGCCAGGGCCGCATGGAGGCGCTGGTGAACTTTCAGACCATGGTCACCGACCTGACTGCGATGCCGATGGCCAACGCCTCCATGCTGGACGAAGCCACCGCGGCCGCAGAAGCCATGACGCTCGCACTGCGCGTCACCAAATCAAAGTCGACCACGTTTTTTGTTGACAGCGACGTGCTGCCGCAAACGCTGGCCGTGATCCAGACCCGGGCCGAACCATTGGGCATTGAGGTGAAGGTGTGCCAGGGAGATGACGCCTTGAGCGAGGACAGTTTTGCCGTGCTGCTGCAATACCCCGGCGTGAGTGGTGTGGTGCGTGACGACCGCGAATGGATCAGGGCCTACAAGACCAAGGGCGGCATCGTCATCATGGCGGCTGACCTGTTGGCGTTGACCCTGCTCACGCCACCGGGTGAATTGGGTGCCGACATTGCCATCGGCACCACACAACGCTTTGGCATGCCGATGGGCAACGGCGGTCCTCACGCGGCCTACATGGCCTGCCTGGATGCCCACAAGCGTTCCATGCCCGGCCGCTTGGTGGGCGTGAGCGTGGATGCACACGGCAACCCGGCTTACCGGCTGGCGCTGCAAACCCGCGAGCAACACATTCGGCGCGAAAAAGCCACCTCCAACATCTGCACCGCGCAGGTCTTGCCGGCGGTGATTGCCAGCATGTACGCGGTGTACCACGGCCCGCTTGGCTTGAAGCGCATCGCCCAGCGCGTGGCCAGTTTCACGGCCATTCTGGCCGCGGGTTTGAAAACGATGGGGTACACCGTGGCCAACGCCAGTGCCTTTGACACCCTCACAGTCGAGACATCAGACGCTACAAACTCAATAGCTGCTGACGCAATCACATCAAGGGCTAACCTGCGATTTTCCTCAAAAAATACTTTGAGCATCTCGCTGGATGAAACCACCACCCGCGCCGACGTGGCGCAGCTCTGGAGCTTTTTCGCCAAAACCGGGCAAACCGTGCCCAAGGTGAGTGACTGCGAGGCAGCCGCCAGCACCCTGCTGCCCTCCGCCCTGCTGCGCACCAGCAGCTACATGACACACCCGGTGTTCAACACCCACCACAGTGAAACCGGCATGCTGCGCTACATTCGCCGCCTGTCTGACTTTGACTTGGCGCTGGACCGCAGCATGATCCCGCTGGGCAGTTGCACGATGAAGCTCAACGCCACCAGCGAGATGATCCCCATCACCTGGCCCGAGTTTGCCGACATTCACCCCTTCTGCCCGGACGACCAACGTGCAGGCTATGCCGAGCTGGATGCGCAATTGCGCGCCTGGTTATGCCAGGCCACCGGCTATGCGGGCATCAGCCTGCAACCCAACGCGGGCAGTCAGGGCGAATACGCCGGCATGATGGCGATCCGTGGTTTTCATGCCGCACGTGGCGAGAGCCACCGCAACATCTGCCTGATTCCCAGCAGCGCACACGGCACCAACCCGGCCAGCGCCGCCATGGTCGGTATGAAGGTGGTGGTGACGGCCTGCGATGCCAACGGCAATGTCGACATGGCCGACCTGCGCGCCAAGTGTGAGCAACACAGCGCCAACCTGGCCGCCATGATGATCACCTACCCCAGCACCCACGGTGTGTTCGAGACCAACGTGAAAGAACTGTGCGCCCTGATTCACAGCCACGGTGGCCGCGTCTATGTGGACGGCGCCAACATGAATGCGCTGGTCGGCCTGGCCGCACCCGGCGAATTTGGTGGTGATGTGAGCCACCTGAACCTGCACAAAACCTTCTGCATTCCGCACGGTGGCGGCGGCCCAGGCGTCGGCCCGGTGTGTGTGGTGGAAGATTTGGTGCCGTACTTGCCGGGTGCGGGTGTGGGTGCGGTGTCGGCTGCGCCGCTGGGCAACGCGGCGGTGCTGCCGATCAGCTGGATGTATTGCCGCATGATGGGTGCCGAGGGCCTCAAAGCCGCCACCGAGGTCGCCATTTTGAGCGCCAACTACATCAGCGTGCGCCTGAAAGACCACTACCCCACGCTGTATACCAGCACGCCAGTAGAAGGCAAACCCGGCCGTGTGGCACACGAATGTATTCTGGATTTGCGCCCGTTGAAGGAAAGCAGCGGCGGTGTTAACGGCGTGTCGGCTGAAGACGTGACCAAGCGCCTGATGGACTATGGCTTTCATGCCCCCACGCTGAGCTTCCCGGTGCCCGGCACGCTGATGGTGGAACCCACCGAAAGCGAAACGCTGGACGAACTCGACCGCTTCATCAGCGCCATGATCGCCATCCGCGAAGAGATTGCCAAGGTAGAACAAGGTGTCTGGCCGCAAGACAACAACCCCATGCACAACGCGCCGCACACTGCAGCCGCATTGCTGGGTGAGGCCTGGGACCGACCCTACTCGCGCGAACTGGCTGCGTTTCCGGTGCCGGGCCTCAAACTTTCCAAATACTGGGTTCCGGTAGGCCGCATTGACAACGTCTATGGCGACCGCAATTTGTTCTGCTCTTGCGTACCCATCAGCACAGACCACAGTGAATAACCCAGTGAACGAGGAGATCAAGCCAACCGACATCGTTGACAGCGAGGCCACTGGCGCGGTCACCCCGGACACTGCGCGGCCTTTTCTCAAATATGCGATCCTTGCACTGCTAGCCGGATCACTGCTTTTTTTGACAGTCATTTTATTGACCGTACCTGACCAGACCCAACGCATGATCGGGCCAAGCGCAGTGGCAGTGATGGCAGTCGCAGGATGGTTTTTTTTGGTTCGTGGCAAAACACACACCGTCATCCACATCCTGACCTATGGCAGCTGGCTGGCCGTGACCGGCATTGCGACCTTCAATGGCGGCGTGCGCACCCCGGCCGTCATCGTTTATCCCTTTGTCATCATGATGGTTGGCTGGTTGATTGGCCCGCTGGCGGCTAAACGCATCACAGCACTGACCATTTTGGCCACGGGCTTTTTTGTTTGGGCCGAGTTCAGCGGTGTCTTGCCAACACAACCTCCCACGCCACCCGGCCTGCACGGCGCCATTCAAATGGTCACATTCATCATCTCGGCTGTGATGGTCTCGTCTCTGGTGCGCTCCTATACGGGCAAACTTACTGAATTGCGAAAGGCCGGGGCCGACTTGACGCAACGCACGCTTGACCTGGAATCAAGCCGAGCCGACTTGCAACGCGCACAAGAAGTGGCGTCAGTTGGCAGCTGGATCTATGACCTCACCACCGACACCATGCACCTGTCGCCCGAGACCTGCCGCATTTTTGGCCTGCCTGAAGGCACCGCCGGAAGCCGCGAAGATTACCTGGCGAAGGTTCACATCGCAGACCGGGCCGCGTTGGATCAGTCCTGGCAATTGACCCTGAATGAGGGCACCTTTGACCATGAACACCGCATTGTGGTCGGCAAGGAAGTCCGTTGGGTGCGCCAAAAAGCTCACGTGGAGTTTGCGCCAAACCACACAGCGCTCAGAATCGTTGGCATCACGCAGGACATCACGCTGCGAAAAAAAGCCGAAGTAGCACAGCGCATTGCCGCCACGGCGTTTGAATCTCACCAATGCATGTTCATCACCGATGCCCGGCGGGTCATCCTGAGCGTCAACAAAGCCTTCTCGCAAACCACAGGCTACAGCGCAGAAGAAGCCACCGGGCAGAGCCCGCGACTGTTCTCATCGGGTCACCACGACCAGACCTTTTATGCCGACATGAATCAATGCCTGGAGAGCCAGGGCAACTGGCAGGGAGAAATCCAGAACCGACGTAAAAATGGCGAGGTGTACCCACAGCGGCTCAGCATCAGCGCCGTCAAGGACGATGCCGGCATGGTCACCCACTTTGTGGCCATCTTCACCGACATCAGCGACCACAAGACCGCACAAGCCCAAATTGAAACCCTGGCCTTTTATGACCCGCTGACCGACCTGCCCAACCGGCGGCTGCTGATGGACCGGCTCGATCAGGCCCTCAACGCCAGCAGCCGCCACGAGCGCATGAGTGCGTTGCTGTTTGTCGACCTGGACAACTTCAAAACGCTCAATGACACCCTGGGTCACCACCAGGGCGACCTTCTGCTGACGCAGGTGGCCAAGCGCCTGAAAACATGCATCCGTGAGGGCGACACCCTGGCCCGGCTGGGCAGTGACGAATTCGTGGTGATGCTCGAAGGCTTGAGTGAAAACGCGCTGGATGCGGCCAACCAGTCAGAGGCCGTGGGCGACAAGATTCTTGCGGCACTTGGTGCTGATTACCCGCTTGCCAGTGGTGCGCACCACAGCACCGCCAGCATCGGGGTCACCCTCTTTGGGGGCGAACATCAGGAAAGCAATGAAGAGCCGCTCAAACGGGCCGAACTGGCCATGTTCCAGGCCAAGGCCGCTGGACGCAACACGCTGCGTTTCTTTGACACCCAGATGCAGGCCGACGTCACGGCCTATGCGTCGTTGGAAGCCGACTTGCGCGACGCGGTGCTGCATCAGCAATTTATGCTGCACTACCAGCCACAGGTGGTGGGGGACGGTCGCCTGACCGGGGTGGAAGCCCTGGTGCGCTGGCAACACCCGCAACGCGGCATGGTGTCACCGGCAGAATTTATCCCCTTGGCCGAAGCCAGCGGCCTGATTCTGCCAATCGGGCAGTGGGTGCTGGAAACAGCCTGTGCCCAGCTGGCCGCATGGGCGAGCCAGCCAAACCGGGCGCACCTGACGATGGCAGTCAATGTCAGCGCCCGTCAGTTCCAACAAGTCGACTTTGTAGAACAGGTGCTGGCCACGCTGGCGCGTACCCATGCCAAGCCCAAACTGCTCAAACTGGAACTCACCGAAAGCATGCTGGTGGAGGATGTGGAAGGCATCATTGCCAAAATGAGCGCACTCAAAGGCAAGGGGGTCGGCTTCTCGCTGGATGACTTTGGCACCGGCTACTCGTCGCTGGCCTACCTGAAGCGGCTGCCGCTGGACCAGCTCAAGATTGACCAGGGCTTCGTGCGAAACATCGTCTCTGACCCCAATGACGTCGCCATTGCCAAAATGGTGGTGGCGCTGGCTGAGACCATGGGGCTAGCAGTCATCGCCGAAGGCGTCGAGATGCAGGCACAAGCCGACTTTCTGGCGCACCTGGGTTGCCATGCCTATCAAGGCTATTTGTTCAGCAAGCCGCTGCCAATTGCGTCCTTTGAGGTGTTTGCCGCCAGCACCCCGAACGTCTGAGCCCATCACAGCCTTGAACCGATTCAACTTGGCGCATTCATGCAAGATCCCCTGGTTTTGAGGGCTTTGGACCCCGGCGAGGCCTTTTTTCACATGTCCGACTTGGTGTCGTGCATGAACTTTGTGGTGTTTGCCGAGCGCCGGGGCACGCTTGTGCCAGAACGCATTCGCAGCGCGCTTGACACGCTTCAGCGCGAGAACCTGTTGCTGCAAACCCGCATCATCTGGACAGAAGCCAACGGCCTGCACTTCGCACATGCGCCTGAGCAAGCCATTGAGCTGCGCTGCCCCAAGCTTGATACGCAAGATTGGCAAAGGCACATTGAACAGCAGTTGTCTGAGCCCTTTGTTGACGGGGCAGCGCCGCTGATGCGCTGCCTGTACCTTGAGCTGCCCGCCCGCACGGATGACGGGCAGTCGCCAGATCGTTCGGTGCTTGCGCTGTGTTTTCATCACGCCATCGCCGACGGGCGCTCTGGCGCTGAACTGCTGCGCCAGTTGCTTGGCCTGATGGCGACGGGCACCCGAACGGATGAGCCCAAAGCAGCGGCTGCCCTCCCCCCCATGGCCGACGTCCACCCGGCGCTGTTTCGCTGGGCTGCGCAGCCCGATAAAGCCAAACAGATCAGAAACACCTTGATAGGTGACTACCGGCGCCATGGTCCGCTGCCCGCCATTCCGTGGCTCGCCACTGACGCTGCGGGCAGAGCGCCCAGATTCATCCGCCTGAGCCTGGCGCCAGACACCACACAGCGCCTGCTGACGCGCGCGCGTGACAACGGCACCAGCCTGCACGGTGCCCTGTGTGCGGCACAGTTGCTGGCGCAACTCAAACTGCACTCGGGTACCGAACCGACCGCGTTTTTTCTGTCATGCCCGGTTGACATGCGGCATCACCTTGAGCCGGTGCCGCCGGTGTCGCCCACGGGCCTGTTTGTGTCGCTGATTTCGGCCACTCATTTGGTCAGTACCCGCACGGATGTCTGGGAGCTGGCGCGCGAAGTGATCGTCCAGACCCGGCGCCAGATTGCCCGTGGCGAGGGACATCTGTTTTTTAACATGTACGGGCTGGACGGTTCACCGGTTTTGCCAAACAGACTGGCTTCGTTCCGACAAAAAGCCCTGACATCCCTGCCCAACACCATGGTCAGCAATGTGGGAGCGATTGCCACAGTGGTGGACGACCCCTGTGTCGAGTCGATCTCGTTTGCGCTGTGCCCCATGCCTTACCAAACCCTGTTCACGGCGGCCAGCACCTACCAGGGTCAATTGGTGCTGAATGTGGGGTTTGACGCGGCGAGGCTGACCGAGGCCAATGCAGAACTGCTCGCGCAGGGCATCAAGGATATTTTGGTGGCCTCAGTAAGCCACCCTTAATGCATGCGACACGGGACAGAGATCGTCCAGATCACAAGCACTGAATCAACCCCGTCGATTTGAGAATTGATGAATTCTTAGGTTCGGAATTAGTATATAAACGCGCTAATCAAGAAAAAATTGTCGGGAGCCGCGATGAACCATCGAATCATGATTGTTGAAGATCACTGCCTGTTAAGGGATGGATTGCGTTCAATGATTTCTGCCGTAGAAGATTTTGAAGTCGTCGCGGAGGCACGGGACGGCAAAGAGGCGTTGCAACTTGCACACACAGTCAATCCAGACCTGATCATGATGGACCTCTCCCTGCCCTTCATCAGTGGCATGGAAGCCACGACACAGATCAAACAACGTAGCCCGCTCATCAAGATACTCGCCTTGTCTGTTTACAAGTCGCAGGAATACGTACGGGCGGCACTTAAAGCCGGGGTAGACGGATACGTACTGAAAGATTCCAGCTACGGCGAGCTGATTTTCGCCATCCGGAGCGTCCTCAGCGGCAAAAAATTTTTGGACCCTGCGGTATCCGGTCAAGTGGTTAACACCTACTTGCATGGCGGTTCTACAGACAGCGGAGCCGTGCTATGGGACAAATTGACTGTGCGTGAGCGCGCCATTGTCAAGCTGGTCGCAGAAGGCCACACCAATCAAGAGGCGGCGAGATGCTTGAACATCAGCTCCAAAACCATAGAAAAGCACAGGTCCAGCCTGATGCACAAGCTCAATTTAAGGAACGCCACAGATCTTGTCCTCATGGCATTGCAGTCCGGTTGGGTCGACCCGGAACACATGCACAACCTTGCCCAGCCAAACCAACTGAAAACGGTGCTTGGTACGGTGAAAACCTTCGAGTCTACGGGCGATGCCGCCAATCCCAAGCGGCGCTCAACCGACTCCGCCTTGGCGCAGTGGATGAACGCTAACCTAGACTGCTAAGGTCCAGATCAAGGGGTGCACTGGCCAAGCTTTGGCGCACAAAACTGTCAAAAATTCCCATATCACTCTGGGAAAAATCTGGGGAAACGCCCCATGCGGCAGTGACAGCAGTACCTGTTCCCAATCGCGACCGGATTTTGAACCTGCCATCCGAAATCTCAACCCGTTCACGCATGCTGTTGACACCTATCCCCAGCAGGCAATATTCTGCAGACAGGATCTGATCCGAATCAAAACCACAACCGTTGTCCACAATGCCCACCAGCAAGTGACTCTCTTGATTTCTCAGATAGACAAACACACTGTTGGCGCCGGAGTGTTTTGCCACGTTGTTCAAGGCCTCTTGAATTAGGCGGAACACCACGGTTTTGAGCTCCAGCGGAATGTTGTCCTCGACTATTTCAATCTCCAGTTGGACCAAAATGTTAGGGTGCGCCGCGTGAAACTGCCGCGACAACCATTGAATCGTTGGCGTCAACCCCAGGTCATCCAGCATCGAAGGTCGCAATTCGGCAGCAATGCTGCGCACCTCGCCAACCGCGCGACGCAATTGCAAAACCACATCGGTCAAAATCACTTTTGCGTCATCTTGCTGCTCTGATTCGAGTTTGATCAGCGCCTGTTCCACGCGCAGTTTGAGCATCGTCAACGACTGTCCCAAACCATCGTGAAGGTGACTCGCGATTAGCTTTCGTTCGCTTTCAATCGCCTGCTGCAAGCTGCGTGGTTTGAAATTTGACATAAATGGAAAGCTATTCCTCAGTCAGCGACATATTGAAGTGGTCAATGATAGGTTTAAACAAATAGTTCATCATGGTCCGTTCACCGGTTTTTACAAATAAGTCAACCGGCATGCCAGCTCTGATTCTGAGATTGCCAACCTTTTTCATGCCCTCTGGCGTGACCTTGGCCAGAAGCTTGTAATAAGGCTCACCCGTTCTCTCATCCACCAAACGGTCTGCAGATACTTGCGTCACCACACCGGGAATATGCGGTGTCTTGTTTTGATTGAAGGCAGAAAATATGAGTTCAATGTCCAGATTGACATGCAATTTGTCAATCAGGTGAACTGGCAAACGCCCCTCAACAACCAGTGGGTCGTCGCCGGGAACAATATCCATCATCTTTGAACCCGGCGCAACCACCGCACCGGTTGTAAACACATTCAAGCCAATCACCGTGCCATCCACAGGGGCCTTCACCAGAATATTGTCCAGGTGGTAGTCCAACCCGGACAGCCGGTTGGCCAAAGAGCCAGCTTCTTTTTGCACTTCTGAAAGCTGGGTTCTGACCTCTCTTTGGTACTCCTGAATGGACTGCTGGCGTTTCAGAGTCAGCTCTGAAATCTGTCTTTTTCCACGCCCAATGTTGCCAATGTCTTCTGATATGGCGGCGTTGATCTGCGCATGTGTCTGCTCCACGTCCAGCACACGTGCGCGCGCCACAAAGCCGCTTTTTGCAAGGTCCCGCAGACTGTCCAGTTGTTCTTTGGCAAACGCCAACTGTTGCGCCTTGTTGGCCTTGGACTCTTCCAGACCCTTGTTTTGCGCAAGCAGTCCGGCAATGTTTTCGTTGATCGCCGCCCATTCGTTCTGCTTCGCAGATTGGCGGGAGTCAAACAACTGCTGCTGCATGGCCATGTTGGTGGCAACCCGTGGGTCGTCTTTTGCACCGATCAACTCCTTCGGAAACTCAATGGCACGCTTGCCCAGACTCTCGGCAATGAGTCGCGCTTCTACTGCGCGTGACACAAAATACTGCAAGCGGGTCATCTCGGCATCTGCCGTGGCCTGGACTTTGTTCATGCGCAACAGCACATCGCCCGCCCTGACCACATCGCCCTCCTTCACCAAAATCGCCTCTACCGTGCCGCCAACGGCGTGCTGAATGGCTTTTTTATTGCTCTCAACGGTGACGGTTCCGCTCAAGGGTACGCCCTTGTCCAGTGGCGCCAATGACGCCCAGGTCAGGAACCCACCGAATCCACCCAACACAATCCACCATCCCAGTCGAACGTGCCAGGCCGTGTCTGTCTTGACTTCCGTGTCGGGTTGATCCGCAAAAGCAACGTCCGTTGCGGCCAGATTTTTGACTAACGTGTTCATGTGTCCTCCTTCTGTCAGGCTGCTGCGACTTTTGGCTCTGCTGGCACGTCACGCTTGATCGCGATCGACTGCACAACGGCAGACCCCTTGGTTTTCGCCTGGGCATTGGCATGTTCCTGGTTCATCTTGCCAATCTCAGCCAACACATCGCCTGTGGGCCCATACATTTGGGCCGCACCATCCCGCAACAACAACAATTTATTTGTCGCACCAATCACACTCATGCGATGCGTGATCATCACGATGGTCTTGCCCCGCTGATGCAGGTCAGTTACTGCGGCCAGCAGCGCCTGTTCGCCCATGTCATCCAGGTTGGAGTTTGGCTCATCAAGTACGATCAGCGCGGGGTCGTCATACATGGCGCGAGCCAGGCCAATGCGCTGCTTTTGTCCGCCTGACAGGCCTTCCCCACCATCTCCCAGGACGGTGTTGTAGCCCGCGGACATGCGCAGAATCATCTCGTGCACCCCCGCACGCTTGGCAGCAAGCACCACTTTTTCGGGATCCACTGCACCAAAACGGCCAATGTTGTCGCTCACCGTTCCACCAAACAGCTCAATGTCCTGCGGCAAATAGCCAATGTAGGGACCCAGTTCATCCTTGTTCCACTGGTACACATCGGCACCGTCCAGTCGCACATGCCCTGCTGCAGCGGGCCAGATGCCCACCAGCAAACGTGCCAGAGTGGACTTGCCCGCGCCGCTGGGCCCGATCACGCCCAGCACATCCCCCGGTGCGAGCGAAATGCTCAGGTTTTTAATGGCGGGCAGTGCGCCACCCGGTGGCACGCCAACCACCGACTCCAGCAGCACGTGACCCACAGGTTTGGGCAAGGGCATGCCATCCCGGCGGGTCGGATTGCTTGCCAGCAGGTCAACCAGGCGCTGGTAGGCACTGCGTGTGCCGCTCCAGTTTTTCCAGACATTGATCAGTTGCTCAACCGGGCTCAACACCCGGCCCATCAGGATGGACGACACAATCATCATGCCCGGTGTAATTTTGCCTTCCAGCACCAGCAAAGCACCCAAGCCAAGAATGAGCGACTGCATCGACACACGGGCAAACTTGGTGATGGCACCAATGACACCGGCTTTCTCGCTGGCGTCTGCTTGCAGCTGAATGAAACGGCTATGCAACTTGAACCAGCGGGCCATCAAATTGGGCAACATGCCCATGGCATCAATCACCTCGGCATTGCGCAAATTGTTGTTGGCCAAGGTGCCGGCAGCCACCGACATGCTGTTGGCTTGTGACAATGGCGCCTTGGAAATCGCTTCATTGAGGTAGGCCAGCCCGACCAGCAAAATGGTCCCCGCCAAAGCAAACAGGCCCAAGTAGGCATTGAACAAAAATATCACCACCAGGTAAATCGGAAACCAGGGGGCATCAAAAAAGGCAAACAGACCGTTGCCGGTTAAAAACTGGCGCACATTGGCCAGATCATTCAAGGCCTGACTGGCGTTGCCTCCCGCACGTTTGAGATTTTGCTCAAAGGCCGCGGTGTAGACCCGTTTGTTCAATTTCATGTCGAGCCGGGCGCCCAGGCGAATGAGCACAAAGCTGCGCACAAACTCCAGCGCGCTGATCAGCAGGTAGGCCCCCAACATCATCACAGTGAGCATCAACAAAGTGGTTTCATTGCGGCTGGCGAGCACCCGGTCGTACACCTGCAGCATGTACAACGAGGGGGCCAGCATCATCACATTGATGATGGCGCTGAAAACCCCAACAGTGATGAAAACACCCTTGAAACTGACAAGGATCAGTGCGATTTCGTTTTGATTTTTTGATGTTATTTTTGTCATCATGGCCGGGCTCCAAAACTTGGTTGAAACAAGAACCCCGCTGCCAGAGCGGGGTGGTCGTGGACGTTTTCACCCCCAGCGCTTCACCCGTGCAGCCGCTGGATCGCACAGGTGAATATCAGACCTGTTCAGAGAACAAAGTCTGCTGCGGTCAGCGTGATGTTGCCTGTCAATTCAATCTGGAACTCCGCTCCGGTGCCCGTATTGGTGCTGCCTTCAACGACTGTCACGTTGTTCGTGACGTCATAAAAGTAGCGCAAACCGCCGTTGGCATTGCCAGCAGTAAAAGCTGCCGTACCCAGCCACGTGAAGGTATCGTTCCCACCGAATAACGAGTTTCTGGCATCGATGCTCGCCAAGTCGATCTTGTCAGTGAGATGCACAAAGTCGGTGATGACGTCGCGGTTGCCTGCGCCCACGCCGGTGTCGAAAGCCACGTTAGAGCCAAAGAAAATTGTCGAGTTGAAGTCAAAAATATCGACGCCAGTTCCGCCGGTCAGTACGTCGCGCCCCGAACCGCCCGTGAGGGTGTCGTTCCCGCCCCCGCCGACAAGCGCATTGGCATTCAGATTGCCGGTGATGCTGTCGTTTCCTGAGCCACCGACAAAGTTCTCGATGCCACTGATCTGGTCGGTGTTGGCACCTGTGCCGCTGCCCGCCACCGTCGCACTGCCAATGGTGGCCAGCGTGATGGACAGATTCGCAGTGGCCGCCGAGTAATCAACGGTGTCGGTTCCTCCGGAGCCCCTGATGGTGTCGCGCACGTTGTCGCTTACCAGCACAAACGTGTCGTCACCCCCGGCACCGTCCAGGACATTGGCCCCGATCGCGTCGGTGATGACGTTGGCGGCGCTGCTGCCGATGACGTTTTCAATGCTGACCAGCGAGTCAATGCCTGTGGTGGCACTGGATGCCGTACCGTTGGTGAGGTTGACGTTCGCCGCAGCCGTGCTTGCAGCCAGGCTGTAGGTGTCGGTGCCTGCGCCACCGTCAATCACGTCGTTGCCGGCAGATGCCAACAGGGTGTCATTGCCACCAAGCCCCAGTTGAAAGTCGTTGCCAGCGGTGCCAGACAGGGTGTTGGCGTTGCCGTTGCCGATCACCGCCGTTTCTGCTGACACAACGGTGGTGCTGCCAAAGGCATCGGTGTAAGTCGAGACGACCCGAACCGTGACGTTGCTCAGGGTGTTGGCTGTGGTCGCAGCGTTGGCCCCTGCGATGTTTCCCCAAGTGGCACCGTTGAGTTGTTGCCATTGGTAGGTGGGCGCAAGCGCTGGCAGGTCGGGGTCGGCAAGCGTGTTGATCGCAGTCAGGCTGACTGCGTTGGCGTTGGCGCTTGGCCGTGGTGTGTAAGTGGCAATGCTCAAGGCGCCCGTCGCTGCCTCATTCACGTTCGACACGGTCACAGCCAAAGCCTGGGTATCCACGGCGATGCCATCACTGACCTGCACGATCACGTCATAGACATTGTTGGCGCCTGCGTCTGCTGCCACCTCAAAGTTTGGCGCATTGATGAAGCTGAGCACTCCTGCTGCGTCAATGGCAAACAGCATGGCGTCAGCACCACCAGCAATCGAATAGGTCAACGGCTGTGCCGGCAGATCCGCGTCAGTTGCGGTGACTGTGGTCACCACCGTCATATTCTCCGCAACCGTCTTCGCTGCCATATCACTCCCGCCATCAGAGTTGATGACCGGTGCCTGATTCAACAACTGAGCCTCTGTGAAGGTCACCGCACCAAATTTGAAGTTTTCAACACCCACCACCACATCAGCCCCATCGCGGTCAGCCACGGTGTCAATGATCTTGTAGGCGGTGATGGTGCCCTGGTTTTGCGATGCAAACAAAATCTTCTCGACCGTGTACTCGGAGCGGTTGCCCACGAACACCACGGTGTCCGCAGTGCCCACCGTGCCGCCGTCGCCCACCGTCACGCTGTCAGCGAGGTCGGTCCCCACGATGCCACTGCGCCACAGGCGGGTCACTTCATTGCCACCCAGCACCAGGTTTTCAAAGGTGGCTGACGACAGCATGGTGGTGAAATGTTTCTCAAAACCAGCGACATCCAGCAGGCCATTGTTCTGGACGAAACCCGCAGCACGGTGGCTGGCACCGTCCAGGTAGTTGTTGTACCCACCGGCGTAGGTGCCAATCAGGCTGTCCAGGCGAATGCCATCGCCCACGATCACGTCATCACCAAGCCCGCCAGTGATCATGTCGTTGCCGCTACCCCCGATCAACCAGTTGCTTCCGCCAAAGACGTTGGTTGCGTCTGCGTTTATGACGTCATTGTTCTTGCTGGCAATAACCCCCTCAATACCAGACCAGGCCGGGAAAGAAGACGGTACATCAATTGCCACCAGCGGGTTTTGCTGCGTCGAGAAGAGAACCGACACGCCTTGCGGTGAAGCAGGGTTGTCGCTGAAGTCGATCATGTCAAAGCCAAAGCCCTTGCCATCGTTGCCCAGGTCCGTCGCGCCGGTGCCACCCACCACTTCGTCCGGGCCACCACCCATCGCGAGTGATGGCACGCCTGGACGCAGGATGTCATCGCCATTCTGGCCGGCGGAGATGTCCTGATCGTCACCACCGATGATCAGGTCATCGCCATCGTCACCCCACAACACGTCACCGCCCACACCACCGTCAATGACGTCGTTACCGTCACCCCCATGTGTGAAGGCATCGGTTTCTTCTTCACCAAAGATGAAGTCGTCGCCGGACTCGCCCGAGAGCTTGTCAATACCGACACCGCTGTGCAGGATGTCGTTGCCCGCGCCACCAATGATCTGGTCAAGACCTGCGGCTGCCGTTGCTGATTGCTGGCCACTGACGTAATCGTCGCCATTGCCACCGTCGAGCAAGTCGCCGCCATCACCACCGTAGATGCGGTCATCACCCTCACCGCCAAAAATCCGGTCGATGCCGTTGCCGCCGTAAATGATGTCGTTACCACCTTCGGCGTAGACGGTGTCGTCCCCGCCCCAGGCGTAGATCAGGTCATTGAAATCAGTGGCGACGATCACTTCGTGCGATTCGGCGCCGCTGTTCACGGTGCCATCCAGGTTCATGCCGCCGTTGACAGCTGTTGTGCCCGAAGTGGCAGCGCTGTCTTCAACCCGGAGGTCACGGATGTACTGCACACCGTTCACAGTGACAACCGCACCATTGCCTGTGGTCGCGCTACCCTTGGTGGAGTAGACGCCAAGCCCAGGATTGGCTGCCAGCGCATCGGCGTACTTGTGCTCGGTCTTGGCATTGACGGCTTGGTTGTCAGACAAGTCGTAGTACTTGTCGGCGTACGCAAACACGCTGCCGTTCAGGTGTTCCACACCGGTGTTGCGCTCGACGATGTCCTTGAACTGTTCATTGATGATGCCCTCACCCATTTGCAGTTGGTCCAACCGGTACAGGTAGTAGAAGCGGTCGCCGTTCATCAGACGCGTCATCTGGTCGGCAAACACCGTGTCGAAGGTTTCGCCCAACAGGCCGCCGGTGACATGCACCTCGGCCATGCCACCGAGCCAGGTGTCAATGTGGTTGAAGCCTTCCACGCCATACAACGCTGAATCGGTGTTTTGCATGAAGTTCAAGGCATCGTCATAGGTATAGCCCATGGCTTCGGTGGCGCCTTCCGCAATACTGCCGTCGTCCAGACCCATGATGGCTGCCGCGCGCGCCACATTGCCATCGAACGAATAGGCGGCAATGAAATTCACCAGGTTGTCCGGGTGGATCATGTTGGCGCCAAAATCTGCCCAGCTGACATAAGCATCCAGACCAATGGCGGTGCGGAATTCGTTGAGCGTGGGAATTCCGACATCACGGCCACGGGCGATGTTGATGGCCGCCAGGTCCAGCGGCAGGCCCAGCAGACCCTGGTTCAGCGCCGGCGTGACGAACTCGTCAATTTCGTTGGCTTGCTGGTGGGTCATGCCCAGGGCAATGGCGGCAGCACCGGTGCTGGCAAACTTCTCAGGCGACAGGAAGGCACTTTCGAGCGCAAGCCGCATCACCTTGCCGGTGAGGTCACCTGCGGGGTCCATCAGGTCAATCGACTCCCGCAGCGTGCTGTGGCCAAAGCGGTAAGCCACTTGCGAGAAGTCCAGGCTCACATCGCCCTGTGCGCCGGCGTTGTACCCCACAAACTCTGCGATGTTGGGCGTGATGGTGCGGGCAAACTGGTCAATCGCCGTGTGCTGGTACTCCATTTCGACCGTGATCTTGGCGGCATGGAACAGCTTGTCTTCGTTCCATGCGATCGAGCCGTCACCATTCAGGTAATTGCCTTTGGCATCTTGCGCGATCGTGGCGATTTGCCAGTCGTGCAGCAAGTCATGGTTATAGGTGTTGTGCTGGTCAAGACGCTCCTGGCGGACGTCTTCCACCGCCACGGCTTCCTGGATGTTGCGCACCTGGAAGTTGTGCTCTTCGTGCCAGACGTGGTGAACGGCAGTCAAGCCAATGTTTTCATTGGCGCGGCCATCGCCGGCAATGTAGTGGTCGCCCACCGAGGCCAAAAGCAGGTCGCCCACGGCATCATGCACCGCCGGGTCAATGGCCGTGACCGTTGCGCCAACTTGCATTGAAGTCTTGATGCTGAATGAGCTGAAGTCGACCCACAGGGCCAGCGCGCTGGCACCCGTGACCGTCATGGCGGGTGAACCGGGCCCAAAGGTACCAGCAGGCGCAACCAACACGATGGTAGTGCCGTCGTAGCTGAAAATGGCACCCATCAAGGCAGCGGCATTGGCGAGCGTGGTGATATTGGCATCAAAATCAGCACCTGCTTGCGGGTTCAGCGGATTTTCAAAACGCAAGTTGTCAAACCGTGGGTTGGAATCCAGCAACAGGGATTGACCCGACAGGCCAGCACCGACACCCGTGTCCACATGGCCCGACGCATCCCGGTTACGCAGGTTGGCCACATCTTCCCAGGTCAGGTCGTCACGGCCGGTGG
>JBBQZG010000048.1:0-20213 GCA_038207945.1 Burkholderiales bacterium | reverse complement strand
ACCGCATGATCCAGATTGTCGACATCACTTCCAAACTGGTAAGCAACGCGTTGAGCCACCATAAGTAGCCCCTTACAATCGTCAGTTCGGTTGGGGCGTTAGCTCAGTTGGTTAGAGCAGAGGACTCATAATCCTTTGGTCCACAGTTCAAGTCTGTGACGCCCTACCAATTTTTCAGGCTATAATTTGAAGCTTAGCGGCTGTAGCTCAGTTGGATAGAGTACTTGGCTACGAACCAAGGGGTCGTGGGTTCAATTCCTGCCAGCCGCACCATAACAAAAGTGTTATAGAGCAACAGCTTAGAGATCAAAAGTCTCTAGGCTGTTTTTCTTTGTGCGTCGCACTTTTACCTTGAATGTGCTGCTTGTCACCGTTCTGTCACCGTTAGCCGCTGGCAGTGAACACTCAGCCATGGATGATCTCGAACTTGAGATCGGCAATTTCTCAGATGACTTTACCCGTGGCCTCCTTTTCGCGTGCTGTGGCCAGGGTCAGAACACCTTCCCAGTTTTTCGGTTTTAATGGTTGAAGGCTGTTTCTTTTTGTCTTGGTCTAAGCATCTCAAAGGGAGTTCATGAGCAAAGCTTTCACACGCGAGTCTGATGATGAGGATGACGATGTGCAACTTCCTCAGTTGCCAATCTCAGGCAAAAACTACATGACACCGTCGGGTTATGCCGTGATGCGCCACGAGTTACTGAACTTGATCGATGTGGAGCGCCCCAAGATCGTTGATGTGGTGCACTGGGCAGCCAGTAATGGAGATCGTTCTGAAAATGGTGACTACCTTTATGGCAAGAAGCGTTTGCGCGAGATTGACCGACGAATCCGCTTCTTGACCCAGCGCATCGAAATCGCAGAAGTGATTGAGCCGTCTATGCACCATGGCAACGACCAAATCTTTTTTGGTGCGACTGTGACTTATGTCGAAGAGGGGGGCGCTGAGCGCACTGTCACCATTCGTGGCGTTGATGAGGCCGTGAGCGCACAGGGCGAAGTCAGCTGGGTGTCACCGATCGCCCGAACCCTGCTAAAGGCCCGTCAGGGTGATGTTTTGAAGCTGGTGACGCCCGCCGGTGCGGTCGAAATCGAGGTGATTTTGGTGAGTTACCCAGCCAGCGCTACCCATTGAGTTGGTTGGCGTTGGTGATGCGTTCGGCACGCAGGACAGCAGGCGTGCGCCGCAAATTGCGCAGCACGGCTTCGAGTTGGTGCAGGTCACGCACCGCAATGACAAACCGCAAGTCCATGGCGCCCTGGCCTGAATCGTCTGTCATGTCGACATGGGTAATGTCGGCTTCTGCTGCTGCCAGCGCTCCTGCAACTCTTGCAAGCACACCTTTGCCGTTGGTCACGGTCACCACCACACCAGCTTCGAACACTCGTACGGGCTCATCTGCCCATTCCACACTAATGAAACGTTCGCTGTCTTTGTATTGCAGTTTCCTGGCGACTTGGCAACTGTTGGCATGCACTGTCAAACCCTCACCACGACCCATGTACCCGACAATGCTATCGCCAGGTACGGGCCTGCAGCAGTGGGCAAACCGAACCGATGTGTTTTCACTGCCGTCAATTTGAACGCTGCCTTGGGAAATCGCCTCGCCTGTACCAAAACGTTCACGCGTGAGCAACAGGGCATCAGGTTTTTCCCCGCGATCGGCCAGTATTGTGGCCAGGCGTTTGGCCACAATGCTGGCAATACGTTTCCCCAGTCCAATGTCGGTAAGCAGCTCATCGCGCGTCTTGTTGCCGCTGAAGCGGATCAGCTTGTCCCAAGTGGCGTCGTAGTGCTTGGCATTATTGGGCAGGCTTTCAATGCCCTCAGCGCGTAGTGCTTGTGTGAGCATCTTTTCACCCAGAACCTGCGAATCTGTTTGCGCCATGGTGCGCAGGTTCTGACGGATTTTGGAGCGTGCTCGCGCCGTCCGCACATAGCCGAGCCATGCCGGGTTGGGGCTGGCGGTTGCATCGGTGATGATTTCAATCACATCACCATTTTTGACTTCGGTGCGCAATGGCACCTGCTCATTGTTGACCTTTGCAGAGACTGCATGGTCGCCCACATTGCTGTGAATGGCATAGGCGAAATCGACTACCGTCGCACCACGCGGCATCGCCATGATCCGGCTCTTGGGTGTGAACACATACACCGCGTCGGGAAACAGATCAACTTTCACATGGTCCCAAAACTCCGCCGCATCACGGGTTTCATCCTGAATATCGAGCAATGATTGCAGCCACTTTGACCCCATGCGATCGTTGTGGGAGATGGCGTCCTGATCATCATCCTTGTAAAGCCAGTGCGCTGCCACGCCGGTTTCTGCAACCAAATGCATGGCTTCCGTGCGCAACTGGAACTCCACGTTGATGCCAGAGGGGCCAACCAGCGTGGTGTGCAGTGACTGGTAGCCGTTGATCTTGCTGATGGCAATGTGGTCTTTGAACTTGCCAGGAACCGGTTTGTAGAGCTGATGCAACAACCCCAGAGCGGTGTAGCAGTCAATGAGATGCGGCACGATGACGCGAAAACCATAAATGTCAGTGACCTGCGCAAAGCTCAGGTTTTTTTCAGCCATTTTGTTGTAGACGGAGTAAAGGGTCTTCTCCCGCCCGGCGATTCGCACCGACATGCCGTAGTGGTCAAACGTCGCCACCAGATCCGCTTGCACCTTTTGGATGAGGTCCCGGCGACGGCTACGTGCTTTGGCCACGGCTTTTGACAAGGTCGCATAGCGCCATGGGTGCAGGTAGCGAAACGACAGATCTTGCAGTTCCCGATAAGTTTGATTCAAACCCAACCGGTGAGCAATCGGGGCATAGACCTCCAGGGTTTCCGAAGCAATGCGCTGCCACTTTTCGCGAGGCGCATCTGACAAGGTGCGCATGTTGTGCATCCGGTCAGCCAGTTTGATCAAAATCACCCGCACGTCACGCGCCATGGCCAGCAACATTTTGCGGAAAGACTCAGCCTGGTTTTCCTCTCGCGTGTTGAAGTGCAGCTTTTCCAGTTTGGTGAGTCCGTCGACAAGTTCTGCGACGGGTGAGCCAAAGCGTTCAATCAGATCAGGTTTGGCAATACCGCAGTCTTCCATGGCATCATGCAGCAACGCAGCCATCAGGGCTTGCGCATCAAGTTTCCATTCGGCGCACTGCGCCGCCACCGCGATGGGGTGGGTGATGTAAGGTTCGCCACTGTTGCGAAGTTGCCCTAGGTGGGCCTCGTCTGCAAAACGGTAGGCCAGGCGCACATTACCCAAGTCGGCAGCACTCAGATAGTCCAGTTTGCTTGTCAGCCGGGCAAAACTGGCCGACGCCGCATTAACTTCCGCGGGGCTGGGTGTCTTCACTGGTGGACTGACTTTGTGGGTGGTCATGGTAGAGCGATGTGTGAGCGGCATGCTCAGACCTTGAATATAGCGCGCAGGGGATCAGTTTGGGTGCAGGCAACAAAAAAGCACCGCAAGCGGTGCTTTTTTTGAGGCAAGCCATGGGGCTTGGCTTATAAAGGCACTTTTTTCAGCATTTCAATGCCTACTTTTCCCGCCGCAATTTCGCGCAAAGCAGTCACGCCTGGCTTGTTTTTGCTCTCAACTTTTGCAGTGTGGCCATGGCTGAGCATGCGCGCACGGTAGGACGCTGCCAATACCAATTGAAAGCGATTAGGGATTTGCTGCAGACAGTCTTCAACAGTGATACGGGCCATGAATTCTCCAAAACCAAATGGGGAGCGCTGTCAAATGTGCAGTGCTTTGAATGTTTCAGCTCTGGCGCGGCGCTGCGCCAAATACTTGAGACGTTGTGAGTGCACGATTGACTTGAGGTCAAAAACAGCGCGGTCAAACGATTCGTTAATTATAACGAAGTCGAACTGGTGCGCTTGCGCCATCTCAGTTGCCGCATTTTGCAGGCGCACTTCGATGACATCGTCTGCATCTTCCCCGCGCCGTTCCAGCCTGGATCGCAACTCTTCCCAACTGGGGGGCAGGATAAAAATGGTGACTGCATTGGCAAAAATCTTTTTGATTTGCAGCGCCCCCTGGTAGTCGATTTCAAGAATCACGTCGGCACCCTGGCTCATGCGTTCCTCAATGGCTTTTTTCGAGGTGCCATAGCGGTGGTTGTGAACATGTGCCCACTCGACAAACGCGTGCGCCTGTACCATGGCATCGAACTCGGCGTTGGAAACAAAAAAGTATTCGCGGCCATGTTTTTCCTGGCCGCGTGGTGCACGCGTGGTGTGCGACACCGAGGGCTGCACATGAGAATCAAGCTCCATCAGCGCTTTGACCAGGCTTGATTTGCCAGCCCCACTGGGGGCCGCCACCACAAACAGGTTACCGGGGTACTCCATAAATTTCTGCTCTCAGATTGGCGGATACGGGATTTATTCTATGTTTTGCACCTGTTCGCGCATCTGCTCGATCAGTACCTTCATGTCGACTGAAATATGGGTGAGTTCCAGGGCCGCAGACTTGGATCCCATGGTGTTGGCTTCGCGGTGCAGTTCCTGAATCAAAAAATCCAGACGCTTGCCGATTTCCCCGCCCTTGCTGATCAGTCGCTGCAATTCATCCAGGTGTGAGTCCAGTCGGGTGAGCTCTTCAGCCACGTCGATGCGAATGGCAAATGCTGTGGCCTCCGTCAGTGCCCGGTCTTGTGCGGCCTCTGGGACGTCGCCGCCGTCTGTCAAGCCCATGGCGTCCTGCCAACGGTCCATGAAGCGTTGGCGTTGCTGGGCCACCAGTTTGGGGATCAAAGGCTGCGCCTGAGCGGCAAGTGCCCGCAGTTGGGAAACCCGGTCCTGCAACATGATCGCCAGGCGGGCGCCCTCACGCTCGCGGGCTGACATCAGGGCTTCCAGGGCACTGTCGGTCAAGGTAACCAGATCGGCCTGCCAGTCTTTGGTGGTGGGTACATCGTTGCTGGAAAGCCGGATCACATCTGAGACGCTGAGTACTGTCGCGCTAGGCAGCCAGGCTTTGACGTTGTCCTGGATCGTGTTGAGTCGCTGCAACAGGCGCACCGATGGCTCGGCCAGCCAGTTGGCGTTGTTGTTTTCCAGTGCCGCGCGCACTTCAACTTTGCCGCGTTTGAGGCGCGCCGTCAGACGCTCTCGCAACGCAGGTTCACAGGCGCGCAGTTCGTCAGGCAAGCGGAAAGACAGGTCGAGAAAACGGCTGTTGACTGATCGGATTTCAAGCCCGAGACGGGTGTTGGGGCCGGGTTTTTGCTCGCTGTCGGTAGCGTCTGCGGCACTGTTGTGCTGGACGCTGGCGTAGCCGGTCATGCTGTAAACTGACATTTGGATGCTTGTTCAATGAAATGAGTTTAAGAATAACCCGGTTCTGACCCAGCAAGCAGCGCATCAGTTTAAAAATATGTCCAAGGCCAAACCTTCCCCCCTTCCTCCGGATGCCATGATCGGCGGCTACCGGGTGGTTCGCAGAGTGGCCGCGGGTGGTTTTGGTGTGGTCTACTTGGCAGTTGGGCCAGACGGGCAGCAAGTGGCCATCAAGGAATATTTGCCAGCCTCGCTGGTCACGCGCGAGCCAGGCGCGGTTTTGCCCCAGGTGGCGCCCGAGAAGTTGTCCTTGTACCGCCTTGGATTGAAAAGCTTCTTTGAGGAAGGCCGTTCTCTGGCGCAAATCTCCCACCCGGCGGTGGTGAGTGTGATGAATTTCTTCCGGGAAAATGAAACCGTTTACATGGTGATGAATTACCTGGAAGGCGCCAGCCTGCAGGATTTCATTGTCATTGCGCGCGATCTCAAGCAGCCCAAGGTGTTTCGTGAATCCACCATTCGCTCCCTGTTTGACGAAATTTTGCGGGGTTTGCGGATTGTTCATCAGCACAAGATGCTGCACCTGGACATCAAGCCCGCAAATATTTTTATCTCTGATGACGACAAGGCCGTACTGATTGACTTTGGCGCGGCCCGGGAAGTGCTGAGCAAGGAAGGCAACTTTGTGCGCCCGATGTACACGCCAGGCTTTGCTGCCCCCGAGATGTACCGCCGCGACAGCACCATGGGCCCCTGGACCGACATTTATGCCATTGGCGCCTGTATGTACGCATGCATGCTGGGCTACCCTCCCAGTGAGGCACCACAGCGCCAGAGCAGCGACAAAATGACACTGGCCCTCAAACGACTTCAGGGGGTGTACTCCGACAACTTGATGGAAGTGGTGCAGTGGTGCATGGCGCTTGACCCTCTGGTGCGTCCGCAGTCCGTTTTTGCCCTGCAAAAACAACTTAACCGGGGTGGTGACCGCCGCTATACCAAGCTAAGTGTGGGCGACAAAGTGCGCATGCAGTTGGAAACCATGGTCACCGGCACGAAAAAAACGGTTCTTAAAACCACCAACTTGGGAACAAAGCCGAAATGAAATTTTCTGTGTTTCAAGTGAGCCGCAAAGGTGGACGGGAAAAAAATGAGGACCGCATGGGGTATTGCTACACCCGTGCGTCGGCCGTTTTTTTACTGGCAGATGGCATGGGCGGGCACCCCGAAGGTGAGGTGGCGGCGCAGCTGGCGCTGCAAGCCATCTCCGCGCTGTTTCAAAAGCAGGCGCGCCCCGAATTGCCTGATGTGTCAGCATTTTTGTCGGATGCACTGTTGGCAGCCCATAGGCAAATATTGCGTTACGCCTTGAATCGCAGTTCGTTCGACACCCCCCGTACCACCATTGTGGTGGCGGTGTTGCAAGACGGTCACCTCAGCTCGGTGCACTGTGGTGATTCCCGCATGTACATAGTGCGAGGGTCAGCGCTGTTGTCGCGCACCAAGGACCATTCGCTGTTTGAACAAAATTTGATGCGCTCTGCGGGCGGTGATGCATTTCACTCGCCGAATCGCAACGTGCTGTTCTCATGTCTGGGTTCGCCGACCAAGCCGGTGTTCACTGTGGCAGGGCCGGTGCCTTTGCAACAAAATGACTGCATCATGCTGTGCTCTGACGGCCTGTGGTCCAGTGTGTCTGAAGACGACATTGTCTTTGAGTTGTCGCACAAACCGGTTGATGTGGCGGTGCCTGATCTGGTTGAAAAGGCCCTTCGCCAGGGTGGCGAAATGTGTGACAACGTCACCTGCATCGCCCTGGAATGGGCGGGGTCTGAGGCGATTGAGCCCTCCCCCGCCAGCATTTCGACCGATGACATCAACGAGGGGGTGTTTGCGTCAACGGTGCAGGCCGGCTGGCTGGATGCCACCGTGGACGACTTGGACGATGCCGCCATTGAGCGCTCGATTGCAGAAATCAACGCCGCCATCCGGCGTTCTGCCGCCAAGAAAATCTGAACCTGTATTGTTTTTTGAGTGGGTGTTTTATGAGTGAATTTATCCGTGCCCAAGGTCGGGCGGCCAACGCCATGCGCAACGTGCGCATCACCCGCGGCTACACCATGCATGCCGAGGGTTCCGTGCTGGTTGAATTTGGCCATACCATGGTGCTGTGCAACGCCTCGGTGCTTGACAAAGTGCCGCCCCACCAGAAAGGCAGCGGACAGGGCTGGGTCACGGCGGAGTACGGCATGCTGCCGCGTGCCACCCACAGCCGCAACGACCGCGAGGCGGCGCGTGGCAAACAAAGCGGTCGCACGCAAGAAATCCAGCGTCTGATTGGCCGGGCCTTGCGCTCGGTGTTTGATTTGACGCTGTTGGGTGAGCGCACCCTCCAGCTCGATTGCGACGTGATTCAGGCCGACGGTGGCACCCGCACCGCCGCCATCACTGGTGCTTTTGTGGCCGCACAAGATGCCGTCAATGGTTTGCTGGCCCAGGGCAAGTTGACCCGGTCGCCGATTCGCGAGGCCGTGGCGGCGATCTCGGTGGGCATGGTGCAGGGCACACCGTTACTGGACCTGGAATACACCGAGGACTCGGCCTGTGACACCGACATGAACGTGGTCATGACGGCTGGTGGCCACTATGTGGAAGTGCAGGGCACCGCCGAAGGAGCGGCGTTCACCCGCACCGAGATGGACGCACTGCTGGCGCTGGCCGACAAAGGCGTTGGTGAATTGCTTCAGTTGCAGCAAAAATCGCTATTAAATAAATAGCTACTAATGCTTAATAAATAAGGGCTAAAGGCATATTTCTTATGAAAATTGTGTTGGCATCCAATAACGCAGGCAAACTCGCTGAACTGCACGCCATGTTCGCACCGCTGGGGTTTGAGTTGGTCACGCAAGGTCGTATGGGCATTCCCGAAGCCGATGAGCCGTTTCATACCTTCATTGAGAACGCCTTGGCCAAGGCGCGCCACGCCGCCCGCCAAAGCGGTTTGCCGGCGGTGGCAGACGACGCCGGCCTGTGCGTGGATGCCTTTGGTGGCCTGCCAGGCGTGCAAACCGCGTTTTACGCCACACAATTTGGTTACCCCAAGAGCGACGACAACAACGTGCGTGCCCTGCTTGAGCAAATGCAAGGCGTTGAGAACCGGCGTGCCGCCATGGTCAGCACGCTGGTGGCAGTGCGCTCGCCCGATGACCCCGAGCCGCTGGTGGCGGTGGGCCGGGTGGTGGGCCAAATCACGCGCGAGCCGGTGGGCACGAACGGTTTCGGCTTTGACCCGGTGATGTTCATCCCCGAGTTCGGCCAAACCTTTGCCCAATTGCCCATCGAGGTCAAAAACGCCAACAGCCACCGCGGGCGGGCGGCCAAAGCCATGGTGGCGCTGATGCGCGAGCGCTGGTTGTGATTCCCATCGCGTCGGTACCGGCGTCCCCTGGCGCTGCTGTGGTGCACGACATCACCCATTACATGCGCGCTGGCACGCTGCAACTGCAAACCTTGCCACCCCTGTCACTGTATATCCACCTGCCCTGGTGCCTGAAGAAGTGCCCGTATTGCGACTTCAACTCGCATGAAATGCCTGCCGCTGACCTGCCAGAGCAGCGTTACCTGGACGCCCTGATGGCCGACCTGGAAGCCGCGTTGCCGTTGATCTGGGGCCGCAGCGTGCAAACCGTGTTCATTGGCGGTGGCACGCCGAGCCTGTTTTCACCCCAAGCCATTGACCAGCTGCTGGCTGGCATCCGGGCGCGTGTGCGCTTGGCGCCCCAGGCTGAAATCACCCTGGAAGCCAACCCCGGTACTTTCGAGAAAGACCGCTTCAAAGCCTTTCGTTCCGCCGGGGTCACGCGCTTGTCGGTGGGCGTGCAGAGTTTTAACGACGACTTTCTGAAAACCTTGGGTCGTGTGCATAATCGTGCTCAAGCCATTGATGCGCTTGCGGAAGCAGCTACAGTTTTTGATACGTTCAACCTCGATTTGATGTATGCCTTGCCAGGTCAGACGCTGGACATGTTGCGCACCGACGTTGAAACCGCCCTGAGCCTGGCGCCCCAACACCTGTCCATTTATCACCTGACGATTGAGCCCAACACCTTCTTTGCCAAGTACCCGCCACCTGCCGTGGACGATGATCTGGCCGCTGACATGCTCGACCTGATCACAGACATGACCACCTCGGCAGGCATGGCGCGTTACGAAGTCTCCGCCTACGCCAAGCCAGGCCACACATGCGTCCACAACATGAACTACTGGCAGTTTGGCGACTACCTCGGGATTGGTGCAGGTGCCCACAGCAAGCTCAGTTTTGCCCACCTCGTGGTGCGTCAGGTGCGCCTGCGCGACCCGGCACGCTACATGGCGCAAGCGATGATCGGCCAGTGTGTGGCACAGGAACATGAGGTCAAGCGCGCGGAACTGCCGTTTGAGTTTATGCTCAACGCCTTGCGGTTGGCCGAAGGTTTTGAGCTGCCCTTGTTTGCGGAGCGCACCGGCATGCCGCTGTCTGCGGTGCAGGCAGCGCTGGCACAGGGCGAGGCGCAGGGCTTGTTGTTGCGTGAAGGCGCCCACGTCAAGCCCAGCGCGCGTGGCTTCGACTTTTTGAACGACCTGCAAGCCCTGTTTTTGTCAGCCACGCCCCAGGGTCACCGCGTCTGACTGACCTCAAGGGTGGAGCAGGGCCAGCCTTGGGCGGGTAGACCGGTTTGCCTGCGCAAGCCACATGGCGCTATAGTGAAACCGCATCGGAGGATCATTTCCATGTTCATGGTCTATGGCACGTCAGGACAGTTGTTCAAAGGCAGCATGGAGCAACTGCGCCAGATCAGCGGTGTCGGGGCGCTGGCCCGCGCCCGCCGCATCTTGCCGGTGGCCCGTGACGGGCATGATGTGACAGAGGAGTCGGCTGCAACTTACGCGGGACTTGCCCAACACAAAGCGGGTGAGCAGGACGCATTGCGTTCTGACCGTTTGGCGGCTTATGCGCAAACCCAGCAAGGCGTGCAGCAACGTCGGCCGCTCTCGCTCGTGGCCGATGTGATGAATCGCCACGCCATCACCTTGCCTGACAGCGCCACCGTGCTGCAGGCCTGGCAGGTGTTGACCGAGAAAGAAATAGGTCAAGCGCCCGTGGTCGACGCCCATGGCCAACTGGTGGGCTTGCTGACGCGCGCTGATTTGCTCAAGCCCGAGCGCCTGCCCAGCCCCGAGAGCCATGCGCTGGTGTGGCAGGCCTTGCTGCTGCAAAACGTCAAGGACATCATGTGGACACCTGTGCCCAGCGTGTCAGCCGAGAGCGACATTCGCCGCGTGGCGCAGGTGCTGCTCGACAGCGGCCTGCCGGGCTTGCCGGTGGTGGATGAGCGCGGCCAGGTGAGTGGCTTCATCTCGCGCTCGGACATTTTGCGTGCCGTGGTGACCGACCCGCCGCTCGACTTGTGGGGCTGATGCGTGCTGTTATTTTTGATTAAAACAGGCTCTAGCCCTCGTGATGCCTAGATCACTAGCTATTAAATCAGACATTTTTTGACAGCTGCCGTGCATGCACCAATCGTAGTCTGGGGTGAATTCCGAGCGGGTCAGGCGCAGTTCAGTCAGGTATTTGATCGGCGGTGTGTAGGCGTACCAGCCATGGCGCCACACCGCATCAGGCGGCGGCTCCATGCCAGCGGCTGATCCCTTGATGCGGGCGTTTAACGCCTGCAGTACGGGCTGCCGGGTCAGCGTGTCAAGCTGCACCGCGTAGTCTTCTTCCCAGCGCACTTTTTCAATCGAATGTGACCAGGCCAGGGTGAATTCGGTCACCGGCACAAACACCTCTGGCGTGCCATGCAGCGCGGCCGCCAGACTCAGGCAAACCCCCAGCGTGGTCATGCCTAGCGCGTGACTGCCGTTGTGTTTGAACGGCTGCGCCACACGTGCCAGCCGATGAACAGCGCAATCAGGCCCAGCCCCAACTCATCCGTCAAAGGCAAGGCCACCACCAGCAAGCTTGCCGCCAGAATGGCCATCACGCGCTCCGCCAGGTTAAGCGGCGTGATCAAAAAACCGATGGCGCCCGCACCCCACATGGCAATGGCCACCAGCGCCTTGAACACGATCCAGGTGGTGTCAAGCCAATCGCCACTTTGCAGCATCAGCGCCGGGCTGTACACCGCCATGAACGGCACGATGAAGCCGGCAATCGCCACCCGCAAGGCCTGAATGCTGATTTTCAGCCCACTCACGCCCGCGATGGGTGCCGCAGCAAACGCCGCCAGTGCCACTGGTGGCGTCAGGTCGGCCATGATGCCAAAGTAAAACACAAACATGTGCGACACCAGCAGCGGCACGCCGAGCTTGAGCAGCACCGGTGCCGCCAGCGAGCTGGTGATGATGTAGTTCGGAATGGTCGGAATGCCCATGCCCAGCACCAGGCAAATCACCATGGTCAACAGCAGCGCCAGAAACAGGCTGTGCTCGCCCACGGCAATGATGCGTCCACCCAGTTCGGCCGCCACGCCGGTCAGGTTGATCATGCCAATGATCACACCCACCAGTGCGCAGGCAATGGCCACGGGCAAGGCGTGTCGCGCACCATCCACCATGGCCTGAATGGCCAGTTTGCGGGCGTCGCCACCCACTTTGCGGATCAGGGTGACGGCCACCAGCAGCGCCACCACGACAAAAAACGTGCCCACGCCAAACTGGAAAAACCCGGCGCAAGCCAGCCCCAGCAGCGCCCAGAACAGCCCACGCAAGGCCAGCGATGACACCCCCGACATCACCGCCGCACCAAAAATCAGCACCACCGTCAGTGCCAGGCCCACGGTGCCTGAAAACAGCGGTGTGTAGCCCGAAAACAGCAGCACCACCAGCCCCGCCAGTGGCAGCAGCAGGTACCAGCGCAGCCGAACGGCTGTCCAGGGGTTGGGGCATTGGTCTTTGGGCAGGCCGTTGAGCCCTTTGCGTCCGGCCTCCAGATGTACCATCCAGAACGCCGTGACAAAGTACAGGATGGCGGGGATCAATGCCGCCTTGACAATCGCCACATAGGGCACGTTGATGGTCTCGGCCATGATGAAGGCCACCGCGCCCATCACCGGCGGCATGATCTGCCCGCCCATGCTGGCAGTGGCCTCGACGCCGCCAGCAAACGCCGGGCTGTAGCCAAAACGTTTCATCAGCGGAATGGTGAATTGCCCGGTGGTGACCACGTTGGCCACGCCCGAGCCGTTGATGGTGCCCATCAGCCCGGATGAGATCACCGCCACCTTGGCCGGGCCGCCACGCGTGTGGCCGACCATGCCCATGGCGAAGTCATTGAACAGGTTGATCATGCCGGCCTGCTCTAAAAAAGCGCCGAACAGGATGAACAAGAAGATGTAGCTGGAAGACACGTAGGTGGGTGTGCCATAGATGCCCTCGGTGCCAAAGCCCAGCGTGCTGACGATCTGATCAAACCCAAAACCGCGATGCGCCAGCACGCCCGGCAGGTGTTGGCCAAACAGGCCATAGAGCAAAAAAATACCGCAGATGATGGGCAAACCCCAACCCATGGCACGGCGCGCGGCCTCAAACACCAGCACCACGGTGACCACGCCAATGACCCAATCGGAGGCAATGAGCTCGCCGGCGCGTTGCGTCAGGTCCGCCTCAAATACCCAGTGGTACAGGCTGAACACAAATCCGGTCAGCCCCAATACCCAGCCCAGTGCGCGGCCCTTGGTGGCATGGCGCGTGCTGAATTCAAACGGCGGATTGAGCGCAAAAATCAGCAGCAGCACAAAACCCACATGCACCGCGCGCACCACCTGGCTCGACAGCGGGCTGAAGGCCGCCGTGATGAGTTGAAAGCTGGAGAAAGCAAGTGCGATCCAAAAAATTGCGCCTGGCGTTTTGCTGGCGGACGCGGCAGGGTCTTTTGTCATAAGTTTTGGAGGGTGGAAAAGAAAGACGGCCCCAGTCTGGGGCCGTGCTCAGGTGGTGATTTACCGCGTTTATTTGATCAGGCCCACTTCCTTGTAGTACTTGGCCGCGCCGGGGTGCAGCGGGATCGGCATGCCCTTGACGGCGTTGTCCCGCTTGATCGCCTTGGCTGCGTTGTGCGCAGCGTAAAGCGTGTCAAGGTTGTCGTACATGGACTTGGCCATCTGGTAAGCCAGTTCGTCAGACACCCCCGAGTGGGTGACCAGGAAGTTGGGGATGGCGGCCGTGGCCACATCAACCGTTTGACCGGCATAGGTGTTGGCCGGAATGACGGCGGCCTGATAGGCTTCATCACCCACTTTTTTGACCACATCGGCAGGCACCGGAATCACCACGATCTTGATCGACGTGGCCAGATCACGGATCGAGGCCACACCCAAACCGGCGGACTGCAAGGTGGCATCAAGCTGGCGGTTTTTCATCAGCTCAACCGATTCGCCAAACGGTAAATACTCGACCTTGCCAAGGTCGGCGTAGGTGAGCCCGGCGGCTTTCAAAATGGCACGGGCGTTGAGCTCGGTGCCCGATTTGGCCGCACCCACCGAGATGCGTTTGCCTTTCAGGTCAGCCAGGGTCTTGATGCCTGAGTCGGCATTGGCCACGATCTGGATGTAGTTGTCATAGGTGGCTGACAAGCCGCGCAGCTTGTCGAGCTTGGTCTTGAAACCCGCCTCGGCATCGCCTTTCCAGGCATCCGACACCGAGTCGCCCAGCGCAAGCGCCAACTCGCCCCGGCCAGCCTGCAGCAGGTTCAGGTTTTCAGCCGAGGCTTTGGTGACTTGGGCCGTTGACCGCGTGTTGGGAATGGCTTTTGCGTAAATTTGCGACAAGGCCACGCCCAGCGGGTAGTACACGCCGCTTTGGCCGCCGGTGAGCACGTTGACAAACTGCTGCTGTTGGGCCAGTGCAGCGCTGGTGGCCAGGGCCGCGCCCAAACTTAAGACAAGGCCAATTTTTTGGATCAAACGCATGAAGGAAACTCCTGTAGGTGAAAGTCGTGCGTCACATTATTGGCCAACCCCGCACCCTTGTGGGCTGGTGTTTTCCCCCGGTGGTGGGCTATTGTTTGCCTGGCATGCCAGGCAGTGCGGCCGGTTTGCCGCCAGTGCGCAACGTCAAACCACCGGCCTGTCGCTTTTGCTCTCCCAATGCCGGACGGGTGATCTGGGTGCTGTAGCGGCTGCGTAAATCGTGCACCCTGTCGGTCAATTCTTGCGCGTCGGTGATTTTGCTGGCGTAGCGGTGCAGCACCAGGTAGGCGGTCTCGATCAGTTTGCCGCTCAGGGTGCTGCTGCCGTGAAGAATCAAGTCTTTGACGGCCGCTTTAGGGTCTCCCCCCATGCTCATTGACATGGCGTTTTCGGCATATTTCAGGATTTGCGCGTGCGCCGCACGAATGCGCTCGGCATAGGCCGGGTAGACGGCAGCCGAGCCAGCCAGCAGTTCCGACAGCGCCCGGGTACCTGCGAAGCGAAGACCCAGCGTGTCAATTACCGAGCCGACTTCATCGAGATGAATGGCTTTGTCGGCCAGTTGAGACAGCAGCGCGATCAGATTGGAGGCAGATTCAAAGTCAAATTCGGGGTCTTTGACGTAGGCACACAACGCACGCACCACTTGTACCACCTGGCCGTATTGGCGTTGCTCCAGCAGTTGCAGCGCATCGACGATGTGAGACAAGCGCTTGTGACGCGGGCTGTCGGTGTGACGCTCCATCAGGCGTACAAAGTCATCGCGGCAGCGCTGTAAACCTTTGCGGTCTGCGGTTTCCAGTCGCACAAAGGCCAGCAGCACCAAAGTCTGGCAATCGAACATTTTGGAGTCGAGTCCGAGCCGGGTGGTGCGGTCGAGGATTTTTTCAGCCTCAGTACGGTCGCCAGAGTAATAGCTCATCATGCCCAGGTTTTGCAGCCTTGAGATGGATGCCGGGGTGAGTGTGCTGGCCATCTTGTAGGTGGCCAGTGCCGCTTCAAACTTGCCCTGCTCAAACTGGGCCCGGCCCATCACATCGTAGGCATCCGCGTAGTTGGGGTCTTCGCTGATCAGGTTTTCCAGCGTGCTGACGGATTTGGCTGTCTGGCCTTCGTCCAGCAGCGAGCGTGCCACACCGAGCTTGGCCCAGGGCAGGGTTTTGGCGTCCACCACGGCCTGGTAAAGTTTTTGCGCCTGGTCGTATTGGCCGGTGCGCAACATCAGCTCAGCCCCGACGCGTGCGGCATAGAGCCAGAACAGGCCGCGCGTCTCGAACCGATGCGCGCACAGCTTGGCAGCGCCGTCAAAATCTTCGGCCTCGATGGCGCTGAAAATTTCCTGCAGCGAAAGCTTGCGGATGCGCGCCTGGCGCAAGCGCTCACCGAGTTGCGTGGCTTTGTGGGGTTTGAGCAGGTAGCCGTCCAAGGCGGATTCGGCGGCTTCAGCCACTTTGGCATACGTGGCTTCCCCGGTGACCATGATGAACACGGTAGAAAACGGCAGCAACTGGTTGCGCCGCAAGTCATCCAGCAGGTCTTGCCCGGTCATGGACTCCAGGGGAAAGTGCAGCTCGCACAGCACCACGTCAAATTTGCGGTACTCAAGTTGTCGGCGCGCATCCACCAGGCGCGCTGTTTGCACCACGGTACCCATGCCAAAGTCACGCAACTGAGACACCAGAATCGAGCGCGAGGTGGGGTTGGGGTCAACCACCAGCGCCAGTGATGACGACAGGTCGTCTTCAGGCAGGGCCATAGAGACCTCGGGCGTTCGGGTGGCAGATGCAGTGCTGGGTTGGCAAAACGACGCTCCTCTTTTTTATGGATTCGAAAATGGTAGCACCGCAGGCTCAGGGCGCTATTTAAAATAGTGTCATGACTATGCCGCCCTATCCAGAAACTTCTGCCACTCAGCCGCGCAACCCATTGCACGGCATGACGCTTGAAGCCATTTTGACAGCGCTGATTGGCCACTACGGCTGGGCTGGTTTGGGCGAGCGCATTGCAGTGCGCTGCTTCACGCAAGACCCCAGCATCGCGTCAAGCCTGAAGTTTTTGCGCAAAACGCCTTGGGCGCGCGACAAGGTCGAAGGTCTTTACCTGTTCATGCTGCGCGAGGTGCGCAGAAAAGGCTGAGCGGCCATCGCTCCAAAAATGCTCAACCCATCAGGGTTTTATTGCCATTGCGGGTATGAGCAAGGCGCCAATTTCATCAGATAAGTAAACTCGCGGGCTTTACATCAACTGAATTGGCCATGGAACTGCTCACCGACCCGAACATCTGGATCGCATTTTTTATGCTCGCCGCCCTTGAAATCGTTCTGGGTATCGACAACATCATTTTCATCAGTATTCTGGTCGGGCGTTTGCCACCCGAGAAGCGTGATCTGGCGCGCCGTCTCGGGTTGGGATTTGCCATGGTCTCGCGCATTGCGCTGCTGTTCAGCCTGGCCTGGGTCATGACGCTGACTGCGACACTGCTGACGGTGCTGGGCGAGGAAATCAGTGGTCGCGACCTGATTTTGCTTGGTGGCGGCTTGTTCTTGCTTTACAAAGCATCACATGAGATTTTCCTGGAAGTCGAAGCCCACGAGTCCAAAGAGGAGAGCGCCGGGGTCGATCACGTGAAGGCCGGTGCCACCATGTTTTGGGGCACCATTGTGCAAATCGGCATCGTCGACATCGTCTTTTCGCTGGACTCGGTGATCACTGCCGTGGGCATGGTCGACAACATTGGCGTGATGGTGGCGGCCGTGGTGGCCTCGGTGGCGGTCATGATGTTTGCAGCCAAACCGATTGGCGAATTCGTTGACGCCCATCCATCCATCAAGGTGCTGGCGCTGGCCTTCCTGACCATGGTGGGCACCCTGCTGGTCGCTGAAGCGTTTGACGTGCATGTGCCCAAAGCGTACGTTTACGTGGCCATGTTGTTCTCCCTGACGGTGGAAGCGCTCAACATCAGGGCGCGCACCAAACGCCTGCTTGCCAAAGCCTCTTGAGGAGTTCAGGCCCGGCCAGGGCAGCCGCTTGCCGGCATCGGTAAAAAAGGGTCTGAGTCCGCGCGCGTGTCCGCATGGGCTTTGGCGCGCCACCTGCGCTGTGTGCGGGCGCGCACAGACGCCGTCTTTGTCACTGCCTAGCATGGGGATACATGTTGAGAAGCATGGGGCCGATGCAAGCCTGCACCTGGCCGTCGTTGAGTCAACCATTTACAAAGCAAGGCACATATCCCATGCAAAAACGCACCGAATACATTGAGAAGATGGAACTCCAACTTGACAAGTTGAACAAGAAAATGGCCGGGCTTGAGACCTCAGCACAGGAGGCAAAAGAGGAGGCCCGGCAAAAATACAAGGATGAAATGACCCAGCTGCGTCAAAAATCCAAGCTTGCCGCCACCAAACTCGAAGAGATGAAAGCTGCCAGCGTCGACTCATGGGAACACATGGTCACCGACATGGAAAAAATGCACGACGCCTTCACGCATTCCTTCTTTGCGATGTTTCAAGCACCCAGCGCCAGCGAGCCCGCGTCCAAGTCTGACAAAAAAGACAGTTCAAGTGCTCACAAAACGGTCTGACAACTCAGGAAATACCATGAAATCAACATTCTTCACTACATCACTGTTGGCCTCTGCGCTCTTTTTGGGCATGGGCTTGGCTCCAGTCATGGCGCAAGGCACCAACACACCGGCCATTGACCGTACCCAGCAAGCCATCAGTGCCCGCATCCAGCAAGGCATGGCGTCCGGGCACATCACCCCCTCTGAGGCAAGAGAGCTCCTTCGACGTGACCGTGAGATTGATGCCCGCGAAAGCCGCTTCAAAGCCAATGGCACGGCGACACCCCAGGAGCGCCAGCAGTTGCGCGGCGACGTGGACAATCTCGCCGCTGAAGTTGAGCGCATGATGGCGAACCGCGACTATGTTCAGCCACCCGGCAACACGAACACCAACGGCATTGACAACCGCCAACTCAACATCGGTGCGCGCATTGATGAGGGTATGCGTTCGGGTCGCATCACCCAACGCGAAGCACGCCGGTTGCAAAATCGCGAGCGCGCCATTGCGCGCCACGAGGCCGCCTACAAGCGCGACGGTGTGGTCACCCCGCAAGAGCGCCGTCAACTGCGGGATGAACTCGCCAGGTTGAATGCCGATGTCGACCGGATGATGCGCAACAACCGCAACCGCAACCCCAACCGTTGACCATTCGCCAGCACCCGCCACCCTCACCAGGTCAGGCGTGCGCCGTTGTAGGCGAGGAACGAGCCCGTGTTTGCGGGCGTCAATTGGTCCATCACGCCCAGCATGTCACGCGCCGCATCCATTGCGGCGCGGCCAATTTGCTCGCCTTTGAAGGGTTTGGACAGGCCGGTGCTCACGGTGCCTGGATGCAGGCTGACGAGCACTGCCTGCGGGTTGCTGCGTTTGACCTCGATGGCAGCAGTTTTGAGCAGCATGTTGAGCGCCGCCTTGGAGGCACGGTAGCTGAACCAGCCGCCCAGCTGGTTGTCTTCAATGCTGCCCACCTTGGCTGAAATCACCGCCAGCACGCTGCGTTGCGCATCCAGCAGCGGGGTGAAGTGACGCAGCACCAAGCCAGGGCCAAAGGTGTTGATGCGAAAGGTGGCCTCCAACTGGGCGTAGCTCAGGTCACCCAATTTTTTCTCCGGCATGAAGTCTGCCGTGTGCAGCACGCCTGCGGCATTGATGATCAGGTGAAACTTGCCTGCCGCGCGCAGTTGCGCTGCCGCTGCGCCAATGCTGGCCTCATCGTCAAAGTCCACGCGCGGGTCAGACTGGCGGTGCAGCCCGATCACCTCGGCGCAACGCGGGTTGGCTTGCAGGGTTTGTAAAAAAGCCTGACCAATACCGCCTGAGGCGCCAATGACCAGCGCGCGAAAACCGTCAGGGAATGTGTTCATGGTGTGTGTGCTGGTGGTGAAGGTACTTGGGTGCTTGTGTCTGCGCGCGTGCCTGGGCGTGAGCGTGTGCGTGTGCGGCGTTCAGAGCGTATCCAAGCGCTGGCGGGTTTGGGTGGCCTGGGCTTGCAGCGCGGCCACCTCCTCCGGCGGCATCTTGGCCAATTGGCGGTAGGCCATGCCAATGCGCGGGTTGCGTTCAAGTTTGTCGGCGTTGCGCTGGTAAAAGTCCCAGTACAGCGCGTTGAACGGGCAGGCGGCCTCACCCAGGCGTTGCTTCTTGTCATAAGCGCAGCCTTTGCAGTAATCGCTCATGCGGTCAATGTAGGCGGCGCTGCTCACATACGGCTTGGTGGCCAGCAGGCCGCCGTCGGCAAACTGGCTCATGCCCAGCGTGTTGGGCAGCTCTACCCACTCGAAGGCGTCGATGTACACACCCAGATACCAGCGGTGCAGCGCCTGCACGTCCAGGCCGGCTAGCAGGGCAAAGTTGCCAATCACCATCAGCCGCTGAATGTGGTGCGCGTGGGCGTTTTGCAGTGAGGTGGTGATGCTGGCAGCCAGGCAGTTCATGCGCGTGTGGCCGCTCCAAAACCACTTGGGCAGAGGCGTGGTGTGTTCAAAATAGTTGTGCTGGTCGTAATCCGGCATCTGCGCCCAGTAAATGCTGCGCACGTATTCGCGCCAGCCAATGATCTGGCGGATAAAGCCCTCGGCGGCCGCCAGTTCAACCCGGCCAGCGCGCCACTCGGCTTCCACCCGGTTCACCACTTCGGCTGGCTTGAGCATCTTCACGTTGAGCGAAAAAGAGAGCAACGAGTGGAACAGGCGCCATGCCTTGCGGCTCATAGCATCCTGGTAGTCGCCAAAGTGGGGCAGGGCGTGGGTGATGAAATGATCCAACTGCTGCAGGGCCTCGGAACGGTTAAGCGGCCAGCGGAAGTGGTCCGCGCAGGGTTCGCCAAAGCTTTGTATGCCTGCTGCCTGGATGCTGGCCCACAGCGCGCTGTGGTCGTGGCGCGGGCGCAGGTCTGGCGGCTCGGGGGGTGTGCCTTTC
>JBBQZG010000047.1:0-20517 GCA_038207945.1 Burkholderiales bacterium | reverse complement strand
CTGTTGAGCACCTGCTGCAAGTCGGGAAACACATTGAAATTGCCTTCCAGCCCGGATTCCACCAGAGACAAACCGTTGGCTACCGCCAGCGTCCGCAAGGCCGGGGCGTTGGGCCATGAGTCAGGCCCCCACAGCACACCCAGACGTTTGGCTTGCGGCAAGGCCAGGCGGATGGTGGCGAGCTGGCGCGGCAAGGGTTGATCGAGATAAATCGCACTGAAGTCGCGGGAAGCCGTGCGCCCGCTGCCGCGCATCACCCGCTCGAAACTGCTGCGCGGAATCAGCGCCGCCAACACAGGTGCCGACCGTGGGTTGGCCGCCAGCGCAGCAGTCGCCTGGGTACCCAATGCCACATAGATGCGCGGCGGCCCGGCCTGCGCTGGCTGCATCGACCATTCTGGCACGCTGAAAAGTCGAATGTCATAAGGTGACACGCCGCCGCGCCCCAATTCGGCGATCAACTCCTGCACCGCCTCCATGTAAGCGGCAGTGCTGTCGCTGCTGACGATCACCACCCTGACGTCAGCCTGCGCCAGCGCACTCAGCAGGCAGAGTGCCAGTCCGAGCAAAAACGAACGCAGGCACTGCATCATGCCTGGGTCAGTTGTCCAGGCGCAGGGTCACGAAGGCACGACGATCAAAAGAGCGGCCAGCCCAGGCGCACATCGGTACGGGTGAATGCCTGGCGGCTGCTTAGACCGGCTCCAGCCAGGGTCGCCGTGCCACTGTCCTGATGGCTCAGGGTGAAGTCCAGCCCGTTGGGAAATTTCTGAAAATAGACCAGTGTGCTGGCGCGCTTGGGTGCAGCAAAGGAAGTGCCTTTGCCAGTACCGACCGCCGCGCCAATGTCGGTATACGCTTGATTGAGAATAAATTGGGCACCTGCCCATGGTCGCCATTTGAACTGGTATTCCCAGCCCTGAATGGCAAAGTCTTCGTCATTGGCATAGTCACGCGGCAAGGTGGCATTTTTCTGGCGAATAAAGCCATTGATCTTCTCGCGGTAGGCACGCACATCCAAGCTCACACCCCATTGCGGAAAATCACCCAGGTAACCCAATTCATTGGTCACCACACTCTCAGGCACCACATTGCCACTGGCCAGCGTAGCGACCCCAAGCGGAATGCCATTCCAGACATAGCGCACGTTGGCAAACTTCTCGTAGGTGCTTGGCGGGCGGTGAGATCTGGACACCCCGGCACGCAAGGTCTGCCCTTGAGCCAGGTGCCAATTGGCCATCAGTCGCGGCGACAAGGCCTCACCGGTCACGCTGCTTTTTTCTGCCATGGCGCCGGCATTCACCACCACTGAGGGCAAGGCCCGCCACTCCAGATTACCAAACAATCGCGAAAAATCGGTCCGGTAATACGCGTCAGTGGCGTACAGGGCCGTCGAGGTCACCTTTTCACTGCGGAATTCACCGCCCCACACCACCCGGGTGGACGCACCTGCGCGAAACGTGTGTTGCAATGACAGCGTGTCGCTGCTGGCCTTGCCTGACCCTGAAACGTTGTAGATGTCATCGGTACTTAATGGCCGGCCCAGGTAATAGGCCAGTACTTTCTGCGTTTTTGGATTCAGATTCAACAAAGAGTATGGATAACCGTCTCGGTAGGTTTCTTGCGCGTGAGACCAACTGGCCGCCAGGTCCTCGTCCGGGCTCAAGCTGCGGAGCCAGTCAGCTTGAAGGTAACTGGACCCAAATTGGCTGTTGCGTAAAGGGTCGTCAATTTTTCCAGGAAACCCCTTGCCTGAGTCGATCATGAAGCTTCCCGCGCGCAGTTGCACCTCGTCACCCGCACCGGTGAAAAAATCTGATCTGAAATTGAAGCGATTGACCTGGTTGTTGCCGTTTGAGCCCACCAGCCCGTCATCTGCACGTTGATCCAGCGTGATGCGGTAGGTGGCATTTTCTTGCCCCCAACCCAAACTGGCCTGCGCATCCTGCACCCCATTCTGACCCGCCGTGATGGCACCCTGGGCACCCAGCGTCTGGGTGGTATGGCGCGTCACAATGTTGACCACACCCAAAAGTGCGCGGGCCCCGTAGGCCGCAGAATTGGAGCCACGCATGATTTCAATGCGCTCAATGTCTTCCAGGGCCGCCGTCTGCAAACCGGGGCCCACGCTGCCGATGAAGTAAGGTGAATACACCGATCGACCATCCACCAGCACCTGCATGCGGTTGGAATAGGCGTCAAACGCGCCGTGGTAACTGGCCAGCGGGGCAACGGTATAAAACGACGCGCTGCTTTGGAAACCCGGCACCAGACGCAGCAGGTCTGCCACGTCCCGCGCCCCGCTGCGACGAATAAAGTCGCGGTCCAGCACGGTCACTGCACCGGGGGTTTCGTCCAGACGCTGCGGCAGACGCGACACCGACAGCACCACCGGCATCTCGTCTAGAAAGTCATTCTCTGACACTGCCACGGCTGCTTGCGCAGTGCCCATGCAGGCAGTGGCGACGAGGGTCGAAAATATCAGGCGTCTGGTCATAAAGTGGCAAACAAATATAGGGTGAATGGGTGTTCGCCATTTTGCCCTTTAAATGCGCTCGCTCGAGTCACTGGCAGTGACCGGGCCCAGACGCCCGGCAGCACTCACTTGACCGCGCGAATTCTGACCAGTTCCTTCTGGGCGTCGTTCCACAGGTCCATACCCACATCGGCAGCAACGGTGGCGTACACCTTGGTCAACTTGTCACGCATGCGGGCCGACTCGGCTGGCGACAGTTCATTGATTTGCATGCCCTTGGCCTTCAAGTCTGCCATGGCTTTGGAAGCCTCAGCGCGGGTGTCCTTGCGTTCAAAGTCGCGGCTGGTCTTGGCGGCATCGCTGAGTACCTTTTGTTCATCCTTGGAGAGCTGGTCCCAGTATTTCTTGCTGACCGTGACGATCCAGGGGCTGTACACGTGGTTGGTGACCGTCATGTACTTCTGCACTTCGTAAAACTTGCTCGACAGGATGGTGTTGAACGGGTTTTCCTGGCCATCGACGGTTTTGGTCTCCAGCGCACTGAACAATTCAGAAAACGCCATCGGAATGGCATTGGCACCGAGCGTTTGGAAACTCGTCAGGAACACATTGTTTTGCATCACGCGCAGCTTGATGCCGTTCATGTCCTCCATCTTGGTGATGGCACGTTTGCTGTTGGTCAGGTTGCGAAAACCGTTTTCCCAATAGGCCAGTCCCACCAAGCCCTTGTCCTGCAACTTGTCGCGAATCCTGTCGCCAATCGGACCGTCCAGCATGGCATCGGCTTCTTTGGTGTTGCTGATCAAAAATGGCGTGTCCCACAACGCCATTTCCTTGGTGATGCCCACCAGCGTGGCGGTGGAGCCGACCATCATTTCCTGGGCGCCTCCAATCAAGGCTTGCTGCATCTGGTTGTCCGGGCCGAGGGCAGCGGCACCAATGGCGCGCACCTTCATCTTGCCGCCCGAGAGTCTGGCCACTTCATCGGCAAACACCTTGGCTGCGCGACCCTGGTTGCTTTGCTCGTTAAGACCATAACCAAAGCGGATCAGGCGCGGCTTGATGTCTTGGGCCAGGGCTGAAAACGAGGCGCTGAGCACGGCGGCGCTGGCCACGGCAATAAGGGTTCTGCGAAGAATAGTCATGAAATATCTCCAGGGTTAAGAAAGGGTCGAGAAAAAAAGTTCGAAAAGAAACTCAGCGCATCCACGCCACCGGCGCGGTCACGATCTGCGGGAACAACACAAACAGGAACAGGATCAGGATGTAGGTGATCAGGAACGGGCTCACGCCCTTGATCACGTTGTGCAGCGGCACCCGCCCCACGCTGGCCACCACGTTGAGCACCGTGCCCACAGGCGGCGTGATCAGGCCGATGGAGCCGTTCAGAATGAACATCAACCCGAAATACACCGGATCAATGCCGGCCTTGACGGCAATGGGCAGCATCACCGGGGCAAAAATCAGGATGGTAGGGGTCAGGTCAAGCGAGGTGCCAACCATGATCAATACCAGCATCATCACCACCATCAGCAGCTTCGGGCTTTCCACCAGGGGGCCAAGCCAACTGGTGAGCACGTTGGGCAAGTCGGCCAGTGTCACCATGTAGCTGGCCACCTGGGCACCGGCACACAGGAACATCACGATGGCCGTGGTTTTGGCAGCACGCACCAGCACATCGTAAACCTGCACGAACTTCATTTCGCGGTGCACAAAAAGTGAGATCACCAAGGCGTAGAACGCGGCCACCACAGCGGCCTCGGTCGGCGTGAACACGCCGGTTTTCATACCGCCAATGATGATCACAGGCATCAGCAAGGCCCAGAAGGCCTTGAGGGTGGCAGCCAGCCGCTCTTTCATGGGCAGGGCCTCGCCCTTGGGCAGGTTCAGGTCGCGCAGCACCAGCTTCCAGGCGAAGATCAGGCCGACACCCATGATCAGCCCAGGCACGATGCCCGACATGAACAAGGCGGAGATAGACGTGTTGGTGGTCACGCCGTAAATGATGAACGGCATGCTGGGTGGAATGATGGGCGCGATGATGCCGCCAGCGGCAATCAAACCCGCCGAGGTGTGCACCGGGTAACCCTGCTTGCGCATCATGGGCAGCAGAATGGTGGCCAGTGCGGCGGTGTCGGCCAGGGCCGAGCCGCTCATGCTGGCCATCAAGACCGCTGCGCCAATCGCCACAAAGCCCAGGCCGCCGCGAATATGCCCCACCCACGCCTGCGCCATGGTAATGATGCGCTGGCTGATGCCGCCAGCGTTCATCAACTCGCCGGCCAGTATGAAAAATGGCACGGCCAGCAGCGCAAAGCTGTCCACACCTGCCACCAGGTTTTGCGCCAGCAATTGTGTGTCCCAAAAACCCAGCACCCAGGCCATGCCGGCGCCGGTCAACACCAGGGCCAGCCCCATGTTCAAACCCAGCCCAATCAGCGACAGCATGCCGCCAATGAACACCAAAAAAGCCAAACCTTCAATGGACATGTTCATGACTCCGGTTGTGCACCGTGACCCAGGTGCAGCGGCTTGCGTTGGATGAGTTCAATCAGCGCCATGAGCCCAATGGCACAAGCGCACAACAGGGCGGGCAAGGGCAGCAGCGCGGTTGGGTAGCGCAGCACCACCGAGTGACTGTCCAGCCCCACCACCACCTGTTGCCAAGCGCCCCAGCCCAGCAGGCAGCAGGCCGTGAGCACCAGCAAACGGATCAGCACGGTGGCCGCAGTCATCAGGTGCGGGCGTTTTTGCAGCAGCGAGACAAAACTGGTGAATGCCATGTGCTCGCCCACTGGATAGGCCGCGGTGGCGCCAATGAACACCATCCAGACAAACAGCAGGCGCGAAAGCTCCTCGCTGGCGGCCACGCCACTGCCAAAACCGTAACGCAACACGACGTTGACAAACACTGACAATGCCATGAGGCCCAGGCACATCGCCATCACAGCTTGGCTCAGGCGGATGAGTGCCGGCGGCTTTTCGGAGGAAACAGGGGTTGTGCTCATGCGGCCTCCAAGGGGTGCAGCCAGGCGCTGACCTGGGTCTGCAGCTGCGCCAGTGGCTGTGTGGCATCGAGTGTCAGCACCCCCGGCTCGGCGCCGGGCACCTCCAGCGTGGCAAATTGGCTGTCCACCAGCGTGGTTGAAAAAAAGTGCTCGTGGGCGCGTGCCAGCACGCGGGCCTGGGCGGCTTCACGGCTGATTTCAAGGAAGACAAAACGCAACTCAGGGCAGGCCTGTCGCAGGCGGTTGCGGTAGGCGCGCTTCAAGGCTGAGCAGGTCAGCACCACACCTTGCGGGTGCGCGGCCAATTGCTGTGCCAGGATGTCGAGCCAACCCGCGCGGTCGACATCGGTCAGGGCAATGCCCTGGCTCATCTTGGCGCGGCTGCTTGGGCTGTGAAAGTCATCGCCTTCAATCAGTGGCAATGTTTGCGCCTGAGCCAGCGTGCGCCCCAAGCTGGATTTGCCGCAACCGGCGACGCCCATGATCACGATGGAAGGGTTCATTTGGTTAATGGATAGCGCTGTCCAAAGCTGGTAAATAAAAAGACAAGTGGCAGCCTGGGTAAAGAGAGCAAGGCGTTGGGTACGCCACAATCCCGAAACTTTTGACTTGACCTTGTCGGCTGGATAGCGCTATCCTACACCCGGCCGCACTTTCACAACCAAGTATTTACCCTATGTCATCCACAAAAACATTCCCGCGTTCCCGCGCCACTGGGCGAATCACCTTGGCGGATGTGGCACGGGCGGCAGGCGTCAGCCCCATCACTGTGTCACGGGCGCTGCGCGGCGAGCGGGCAGTAGATGTCGAGCTGGTGCTGCGGGTGCAAGCGGCGGCCAAAGCGCTGGGTTATGTGCCCGACCCGGCGGCACGCGCATTGGCCTCGCGCCACAGCGCGCAGGTGGTGGTGCTGGTGCCCATGTTGTCCAACGCCTTGTTTGTGGATTTGCTCGAAGCTGTGCAGCGCACGTTACGACCTGCAGGCTACCAGATGCTGATGGGCGTGACCCACTACGACCCGGGCGAGGAAGAAAACCTGCTGCGTGAGCTGCTGCAACACCGCCCGGCAGGGCTGCTCGTCACGGGGCTGGAGCAAAACGACGCCAGCCGAACGCTGATGGCCCAAAGTGGTGTGCCATGTGTTCACCTGATGGAGGCCGCCAAAACCGAGGGCATTTACAGCGTGGGGTTTTCGCAAACCAACGCCGGCGCAGACATGACCCGGCACTTGCTGCAACGCGGTCGAAAGCGGATTGCATTTGCCGCTGCACAACTCGATCCCCGAACCCTGCAACGCCTGGCCGGCTGGCAGCGTGAGCTCATACAGGCCGGCCTTTACGATCCAGCTCTGGAGTGGCTCAACCCGGCAGCCTCTTCCATGGCGCTTGGCGGTGAAATGTTCACCGAAGTCATGGCCTCACAGCCCGCAACAGATGCCATCTTTTTCTGCAATGATGACCTGGCACAAGGGGCGCTGCTGGCGGCGCTGCGCTTGGGGATCAAGGTGCCACAGCGGGTGGCTGTGGCGGGGTTCAACGACCTGACCGGCAGCGACCAGATGTGGCCAGCCCTGACCACCGTGCGTACCCCGCGCGCCGAGATGGGCAGCGCAGCCACAACCATGTTGCTGGCGTTGATCAATGGCGAGGCCATCGCCTCACCGTGCCTTGATCTGGGGTACCAACTGATGGTGCGAGAAAGCACCTGAGCGTTCGGTACCTGACGGGTATCAGCCCTTGAACCTGGCGGTCACTTCCGCCACGCGCTTGCCAAACAGGCGTGCGGTTTCCAGGTCACCGGGCAACATTTCAGACGGGGATGAATCAGATGGAGATTGCGCCATGGCACCGCTGAACGAACCCACGTAGTTGATGTCGTTGCGCTGTGCCGCCTTGCTGTTGGCTGGCATCAGCGCCGTACCGACCCAGATGCCACCATGCTGCATGGCCAGGGTGAACAGGTAATGCAGGGTGGAGAGCTTGTCACCGTTCATGGTGGCGCTGTTGGTGAAGCCGGCAAACACCTTGTCTTTCCAGGCCTGACTGAACCACGGCTTGCTGGTGGCATCAGCGAATTTCTTGAACTGCCAGCTCACGCTGCCCATGTAGGTGGGGCTGCCCATGATGATGGCATCTGCCGCATTGAGCGTGGCCCAACCGTCATCCGACAGATTGCCGTCACCGTCAATGGTGACCAGATCGGCGTCAGCCCCTTCGGCCACCGATTGCGCCATGCGCAAGGTGTGGCCATAACCTGAATGAAATACAACTGCGACATTTGCCATGATGAAAACTCCTTGAAAAAAACAATAAAAATGCGTCGTGCATCAAGCACACAAATCAAACACCAACACTTCGGCACCTTCGCCCTCAGTCAGCACCACCTGGCTTTCGTCAGCCAACATGGCCGCATCACCGGTCTGCAGCGCCACGCCATTCACCGTCAAAGCGCCGCGCACCAGGTGCACGTAGGCTTTGCGCCCAGCGTCCAGCGCCAGGTTGGCCGTTTGCCCAGCTTCAAACAGCCCCGCATAGAGCCGGGCGTCAGCATGGATTTTCACCGAACCCTGTGCACTGTCTGGCGAAGCCACCAGACACAAACGCCCTTGTTTGTCAGCGTCAGGGAAGGTGGTTTGCTCGTAACTTGGCGGCACGCCCATCTGGTTGGGTTCAATCCAGATTTGCAGCAGGTGCGTGGTGTCGTTGGGCGCGTGATTGAACTCGCTGTGTTGCACGCCGGTGCCTGCGCTCAGGCGCTGCACGTCGCCGGGCGGAATGGCTTTGACGTTGCCCATGCTGTCCTTGTGCGCCAATGAGCCCGAGAGCACATAGGTGACGATCTCCATGTCGCGGTGGCCGTGGGTGCCAAAGCCCTTGGCCGGCGCAATCCAGTCTTCATTGATCACACGCAAATTGCCCCAACCCATGTGGGCTGGGTCGTAATAATCGGCAAACGAAAAACTGTGAAACGACTTGAGCCAGCCGTGGTCAGCAAAGCCGCGCTCCCGGGAAGGTCGGAGGGTCAACATGCAAGCTCCTTTGATAACGTTTTTGATAGCCTGAACTTTAGGCCGTCTCAGGCACCAAAAGGCACAGCCTATTTGATGGCATCATTCAATCTATTTGAATAAAAATGGACTAATCATGCAAACTGCCCGCCATGTCTTGGCCCCTGACGCCCTCGCCATGCTGCAAACCATTGCCAGCACCGGCAGTTTTGCTGCCGCTGCACGCAGCTTAGGGCTAGTGCCCAGCGCCCTGACCTACCGGGTGCGGCAAATGGAAGATGCGCTGGATGTGCTGCTGTTTGACCGCAGCTCACGCCAAGCCAAGCCCACCGAAGCCGGGTTTGAACTGCTGCGCGAGGCTGAACGATTACTGGAAGACCTGGACGCCGTGGCCAACCGCGTGAAACGCGTGGCCACTGGCTGGGAGCCGCAGTTCACCATTGCCTTGGACAGCATCATCGCCAAAGCCACGGTGATGGAGCTGTGTGACAGCTTTCTGGCGCAAAACCCGCCCACCCGCATTCGCCTGCGCGACGAAACCCTCTCTGGCACGCTCGAAGCCCTGACCAGTGGCCAGGCCGACCTGGCGCTGGGTGTGGCTGACCTGATTTCCACCAGCGCGATCCAGGCCAATATGCTGGGTGATGTGCGTTTTGTCTATGCCGTGGCGCCACATCACCCATTGGCCAAAGCGCCCGAGCCGCTCACCGATGAGCTGATGCGGGCACATCGCGCGGTGGCCGTGGCCGACACCGTCAGCCGTGGCCGCGGTGTGACAATTGGCCTGCTGGGCGGGCAAGACGTGTTCACCGTGGCCACCATGCACGACAAACTCGACGCCCAGTTACGGGGCCTGGGCTGCGGCTCGGTACCCGAATGCATGGCCGGACCATTCATTGACACTGGCCAACTGGTGGTCAAGGCAACGCAGCGCCCAGCGCGCTCGGTGCGGGTGAACTACGCCTGGCGCACCGCCAACACCACCACACAAGGCCGGGCGTTGCAATGGTGGTTAGCCCAGTTGGAGAGCCCCACCACACGCAACGCTTTGCTGGAGCGCCACCGGGGCGTGTAAAGTCGGTCACATACACACAGATTTACACCTTGATTTATTGGAGAAAACTATGAGCACAGCCCCCCGCGCACCCAAACACTTCGCCGTCATTGGCGCTGGCATGGCCGGCATCACCTGTGCACGCACGCTGGTTCAGGCCGGCCACCGCGTCACCGTTTTTGAAAAAAGCCGTGGCCTGGGTGGGCGCATGTCAACCCGGGACAGCGCATTCGGCACGTTTGACCACGGCGTCCAGTATTTCACCGCCCGCGATCCGCGTTTTCTAAAAGCACTTGAGACCACGCCCAAACTGAGCAAGCGCTGGAGCGCCAACGCGGTGCAAGTGCTCGATGAACTTGGCCACGTGGCAGCGCCCAGTTTGCCCATCCATGACTCGCATTGGGTTGGCGTGCCTGGCATGACCTCCCTGGTCACGGGGTGGGCTGAGCCGCTCAAGGCGGCCGGCCACATCGAAATGCAAACCCGCGTGATGCAGATCGAGGCTGATGCGCTCAAGCCTAAACAGTGGCAACTGCGCACCGAGAGCGGTGAAGGCACACAGCACGTGTTCTCGGGGTTTGACGGCGTTTTGCTGGCCATACCCAGCGCGCAGGCGCAGAGTCTGCTACAGACTTCAAAGCAGGAAGCAGCCTGGGTCAAACAACTTGACAAGGTCAAAGTGGCCCCCTGCTGGACGCTGATGCTGGCGTTTCCACAAGCCATGCAGCCAGGCTTGTCAGCCCTGGGGCCGCAGTGGAACGCCGCCCGCAGCACCCACCACCGCATCGCCTGGCTGGCACGTGAATCGAGCAAACCCGGACGCGACCCGATTGAACGCTGGACGGTGCAAGGCAGTGCCGCCTGGTCACAAGAGCACCTTCAGGATGACCCAGCACGGGCCGAGGCCAAACTGCTCAAGGCTTTTTCCGAGGTCACCGGCATTCGCGCCGAACCCAGCCACGTTGACAGCCACCGCTGGATGTACGCCAAAACAGTGAAACCGTTGGGCAACAGCCACCTCTGGAATTCAAAAAAAGGCTTGGGTGTGTGTGGTGACTGGTGCGTAGGCCACCGCGTGGAAGACGCGTTTGTGTCAGGGCTGGAATTGGCGCTCGCCGCGCTTTAAGCCAGAAGACGGCAACGCCTGCCGTTGTTGCGAGCGAAGTGTGGCAACCCATGAATTCGGCCGCCCTCACCCGATACATCGGCCGCTTCGCCCCATCCCCCACCGGGCCGCTGCACGCGGGCTCACTGGTGGCGGCGCTGGCCAGCTGGCTTGATGCCAAGGCCAACAGTGGTCAGTGGCTGGTGCGCATTGAAGATGCAGACACCACGCGCTGCCTGCCTGGCATGGACCAAGTCATCCTGCAGCAGTTGGCAGCGTGTGGCCTGCACAGCGACCAGCCACCGGTCTACCAGTCCCAACGTTCCCTTTTGTACCAGTCTGCGCTGCATGCGCTGGTCGCCAGAGGTTTCGCCTACCCATGCGCCTGTTCGCGCCGGGACATCGAATGGGTCTTGCAACACAGCGGGCAATCCAAGCCGCGCCATGGCGAGCTGATTTACCCCGGCACCTGTCGCGTTGGCTTGCACGGCCAAAGTCCCCGCGCCTGGCGCTTCAGAACTGATTTTTTTATAGAAAATCAGGCTGAAGCCCCTTTATATAAAGCGCAAGCAGCTATCATTAATATAGCTATTGCCGCCCCAGAATTACACTGGCAAGACCGCCGCCTGGGCCAGCAGTCGCAAGACGTGACCACAGAAGTGGGCGACTTCATCCTGAAACGCGCCGACGGCTGTTTTGCCTACCAGTTGGCCGTGGTGGTAGACGACGCGGCGCAAGGCATCACCGACGTGGTGCGTGGTGAAGACCTGGCCGACAACACCGCACGCCAAATTCTGCTGCAGCGCGCCCTGGGATTACCTACCCCACGCTACCTGCACACACCGCTGGTGCTGGGAGACGACCGGCAAAAACTGTCCAAGCAAAACGGGGCTCAGGCGCTCAATACCCGCACACCACTGGCCACACTGAATGCCGCCGCCGAGTTTCTCGGTTTGCACGCATGCACCAGCACGGTGCCGCAAGCGCTGATGGCATGGACCACACAATGGAAAAGCCTGTGGAAGGACAACACGCTGGCTTCTCCCCAAATCGCTGGCCACCCTCCATAATTCGTTCAAAGGGAGAGCAACATGACACACCCAGCCGAAGTCACCATCAACTTCACGCACCAACGCGCACCACGGGTGATTTCAGCCAGTCCATTAACGCAAGATTTGCTGGGCTACACCGCAGAACAGTTTCTTAGCGGTGCAGTCAAATGGTCAGATTTGGTTCACCCTGATGACCAGGACATCATCGAGTGGCTGTGGTCGCCCACCCTTTCGCCTGCCACGGGCAGTTTCAACATCCGCCTGCGCCACCAGGATGGCCGCATTCGCTGCGTGCTGGGCCACTACCTGCTGCAGACCAATACACAAACTGATCACCAACCCGAGCCCACGCTGAGCCTGCAACTGATCGATGCACGGCACTTGCATCAGCACAACCCCGTGCTGCTGACGCCCAGCTTTGTGGCCATGATGGAGAACACCGACGACCTCATCTACTTCAAGGACCGCAACCACGTCCTCACCGGTGCCAGCCAGACCCTGGTGAACCTCACCTCGCCCGTCGAACACTGGACCGAACTGACCGGCCAGACCGATTACGACGTGTTTCCCGAAGCATATGCTGACGTTTATTACCGGCTGGAAAAGCAGGTGTACGCTGGCCGGCCTGTCGCCCACGAGGTCCAGGGCTATTTGGCCAACGACGGCCACACCGGCTGGGTGGACAACCGCAAGTACCCGATTGCCGATGGCGAGGGCAAGCTCATCGGACTGTTTGGTATTGCCCGTGACATCACCGACCTGAAGCGCGCCAAAGACGCGCTGACGGAGAGCGAACACCGCTTTAAAACCATTTTTGAGGACCTTCCAGCCATATCAGTCCAGGGCTACGACAAGGACCGCCGGGTGATTTTCTGGAACCGGGCCAGCGAAACGATCTATGGCTACACGCGTGAGCAAGCGCTGGGGCGTCGACTTGAAGACCTGATCATCCCCGAGCCCATGCGCGACGCGGTCATCGGCTTTGTCACCGCATGGACGCAAGGTGGCCCCGCCGTTCCTTCAGCCGAGCTGACCTTGCAAGGCGCGGATGGCGCACCGGTGGAGGTGTATTCCAGCCACGTCATGCTCAAAGGCAGCAACGGTGAGCCGGAGATGTATTGCATCGACGTCAACATCACCGAGCGCAAAAAGGCTGAACACGCACTGCGGGCCAGCGAGGCCTTTCTGCGCACCATCATTGATGAAATTCCCGACCCGCTGACGCTGAAAGACCAAAACGGCAATTTCCTGCTCGGCAACCGGGCGCTGGCCAGGCTGTACAACACCACGCCGGAAGCAATGATCGGCAAGCACGATGGCGATTTCGGTGTATCGCAGGAGATGGCGGATTTTTTTCGGCAAAATGTGCTGGACATCATGGCCCGGGGCGAGGCCCAGGTGGTGGTTGAAGACAGCCGGGATGCCGCGACTGGCAAAGTTCGCCACTACAGATCGATCAAGAAGCCGTTTAAAGATACCGATGGCCAGAACCAGATTCTGGTGCTGGCGCAAGACATCACCGACGTGATTCACGCACAACGCAAGGTGGTCGAGAGCGAAAACCGCCTGCAGCAAGTCATGGAGATCACCCGCGAAGGCATCTGGGACTGGCACGTGCCGACTGGCCAAGTCCTGCACAACCGGCAGTGGTATGAGACGCTGCTGTATGCAGAGGGTGAAGTCCCCGAAACCGCTGATGCCTTTGTGGCGCTCATCCACCCGGAAGACCGTGAGAAGGTCAGCCAGAGCATTGGCGACCTGCTCGCAGGTACCAGCGCCGACTACCACTCCGAACACCGCCTGCAGCGCAAGGACGGCAAAGTCATCTGGGTGCAGGACCGCGGGCGCGTGGTTGAGCGCGATGCCCAGGGCCAGCCGCTGCGTGTGGTGGGCAGCTTTGTAGACATCAGCTTCCAGAAAGAGCACCAGCATTACCTGGAACGCATTGCGCACTACGACCAGCTCACCGGTCTGCCCAACCGGGTGCTGCTGGCCGACCGCATGTATCAGGCCATGGTGCAGAGCCTGCGCCGTGGTCAACAACTGGCCGTGGCCTACCTGGATCTGGACGGTTTCAAGGCCGTCAACGACCGCTACGGCCACACCACGGGCGACCTGTTGCTGAGCGCGCTGGCGACCCAGTTCAAAGCCATGATGCGAGAGGGCGACACCATAGCCCGCCTGGGCGGCGATGAGTTTGTGGCCGTTTTTGTCGACCTGCAAGACGTGCAAGACAGCGTGGCACTCATCGCCCGTTTGCTGGAGGTGGCCTCGCGCCCGATCCTGCTGGAAGATATGAGCCTGAGCGTCTCGGCCAGCATTGGCGTGAGCTTTTACCCGCAAGCCGAAGACACCGACGCCGACCAGTTGCTGCGCCAGGCAGACCAGGCCATGTACAGCGCCAAACAGGCGGGCAAAAACCGCTATCACCTGTTTGATGCCGAGCGTGACCGCAGCCAGCGCGTACACAACGTCATCCTGGCACGCGTTCGCCAGGCGCTGGCTGATCAGGAATTTGTGCTCTATTACCAACCCCAGGTCAACCTGCGCACCGGCGTGGTGGTGGGCACCGAGGCACTGATCCGCTGGCAGCACCCGGAACGCGGACTGCTGGCGCCAGGCTTGTTTCTGCCTGATATCGAAGGCCATGCGATCAGCGTGGAACTGGGCGAATGGGTACTTGAGGCGGCCCTTCAGCAAATGGAAGCCTGGGCAGATGTCGGGCTGGACCTGTCTGTCAGCGTCAACATTTCAGGGCACCACCTGCAGCAGCCCGACTTCGCAGACAAGCTCAAGGCCCGGGTGGACACCCACCCAAAGGTGCCACGCGGCCATCTGGAACTGGAGGTGCTGGAAACCACCGCGCTGGACGAGCTTGACTCGGTGGCTGAACTGATGCGGGCCTGCGACGGCATGGGGATCGGCTTCGCGCTGGACGATTTTGGCACCGGCTACTCCAGCCTCACCTACTTGAAACGTCTGCCGGCACAGGTGCTGAAAATCGACCAGTCTTTTGTGCGCAACATGCTTGACGACCCGGAAGATCGGGCCATTGTGGAAGGTGTTTTGGGTTTGGCGCGGGCCTTTGGCCGCCGGGCAATCGCTGAAGGTGCCGAAACCTCAGCGCATTGCAAGCTGCTGCTGCAGATTGGTTGTGATCTGGCGCAAGGCTACGGCATAGCCCGCCCCATGCCCGCCAGCCAGATACCCGCCTGGGTGGCAAGCTGGCGACCCGATGCGGGCTGGCTGGCCTGAACTTTTTCAACGTGCGGGCCGCGCTCTCTACAATCCACCCCCGTGAAAGACACCCAAAATCCCCCCCAAACCGCGCCTGACCAGGCCCGCGCCCCGCGCATCCGCCCGCAAACCCTGGAGGGTGTAGCCTTCCCCAAAACCATCAAAAGTTTTGTGCGCCGCGCTGGCCGCGTCACCACCGGCCAGACCAAGGCATTTGCTGAACTGGGCGCCACCTACCTGTTGCCCTACCGCCCAAGCACTCTTGATTTTGTAGCTTCTTACGTAGACGCTGAAAGGGCTAGAGGCCTGGACTTGGGGTTTTGCCAAAATGACTCACAAGCCCGGCCCACCATTCTGGAGATTGGCTTTGGCATGGGCGAGGCCACAGCACACATCGCAGGGCTGAGCCCTGAGAAAAACTTCTTGTGCTGCGAGGTGCATGAGCCCGGCGTAGGCGCCCTGCTCAAACGCATTGGTGAGCAAAACCTGCACAACATCCGCATTTGTGCGCATGACGCGGTTGAGGTCATTGACCACATGTTGCCGCTGCAAAGCTTGGACGGCGTGCACATTTTTTTCCCTGACCCGTGGCATAAAAAGAAGCACAACAAACGCCGCCTGATTCAAGCCCCCTTGATTGCCAAGCTGGCAGCCCGCCTGAAAGTGGGTGGCTACATCCACTGCGCCACCGACTGGCAGCCCTACGCCGAACAGATTCTGGAAGTCTTGGGCGCCGAGCCGCTGCTGAAAAACACGGCGCTTGCCTCGCACCCGGAGTTGCTGGGCTACGCACCCAAGCCGCATTACCGCCCGCTCACCAAGTTCGAAAACCGCGGCATCAAACTCGGCCACGGCGTCTGGGACCTGGTGTTTGAACGGGTTTAAACCCGCCAGCCACCACGGCGTCGGCCCCAGTTGCGTGAGCCTGCCTGCCGGGCCTTGGCCCACGTTGCTGGATTTTTTGACCGGCCGATTTCCCGGGGTCACACGCCACACCTGGCTGGAACGCATGGCGCGCGGTGACGTCATTAATGAGGCAGGGCAAGCTGTTTCGCCAGAACACGCCAGCCAGCCGCCCTACCTCGCGCACCAGCGCCTCTACTACTACCGCGACGTACCCAACGAGCCGCACATTCCGTTTGAAGAAGTGGTGTTGTTTGAAGACGCGCACCTGATCGTGGTCGACAAACCGCACTTTCTACCGGTGGTGCCCTCAGGCGGCTACCTGACCGAGACCGTGCTGGTGCGTCTGAAAAAGAAACTGTGCCAAGATAACCTGGTGCCGATTCACCGCATCGACCGCGACACCGCCGGGCTGGTGATGTTCTCCAAACAGCCCGCCACCCGCGCTGCCTATTGCGCCCTGTTCAGCCAGCACGCGGTGCACAAAACCTACGAAGCCATTGCCCCGTGGCGCGCTGACCTGCGCTTTCCCTTGACCCGCCAGAGCCGCATCAAGGAGGCCGGCCACTTCATGCTGCAGCAAGAAGTAGCGGGCCCGGTCAACGCCATCACCCATATTGACCTGCTGGAAGTGCGTGGCAACTTGGCCCGCTACCAGCTCAAACCGGTGACCGGCCAGCGCCACCAGTTGCGCGTGCACATGCTGGCCCTGGGCCTGCCTTTGCGCAACGACGGGCTGTACCCGACGCTCACGCCCGAGGGGCAGATGGACCATGCAAAGCCGCTGCAACTGCTGGCCAAGGAACTGGTGTTTGTGGACCCGATGAGTGGTGAGGCGCGGCGATTTATCAGCGAACGGGTTTTGAATTTCACCTGACGCAGAGTTGTGAATTCTTTAGAGGAAATCGTCGTCCGTCTCTAAAGTTGCCCCTGTGTGTTAGCTACTGAGCGCTGCACAAAATCAGAGCCGCTTGATTTTTTCAAGGAGTGCCTGTGTCGCCTGTTCGGTGGTCAGCCGTTGCTTTTGGTCGTGTTCAAACAGCAAGTCTTTCAGGCTCAGCGACAGCGTGACGAGGGCGTCACGAAATTCAAACAGGGCGGTAACCATCTCGTCGCAGGTGCGAGCCGGTGGGTTCGTCGTTTCAATTTTTTTCATGCGGCACCTTGGGTGGTTCATGACGAACCCAATCAAACACGACCGGCAAAGCCTCCGCCACATCGTCGAGAAAAATGAACGCCAGCTGCGACCTGGCTTGCGCAGGCACGTCTTCAAGGTCGGTCCGATTACGCCCAGGAAGCATCACCGTTTTGATGCCCGCAGCCAGTGCCGCAAGGACTTTTTCCTTGATGCCGCCCACTGGCAACACCAGCCCCCGCAAACTGATTTCGCCCGTCATCGCCACCTGGCTGCGCACCGGCTTGTCAGTGAACAGGGAAGCCAGCGCAATGAACATGGCCACCCCTGCGCTAGGTCCATCCTTGGGTACAGCACCGGCAGGCACGTGGATATGCACATCTGCCTTTTCAAATGCAGAGGGCTCGAGCCTGAGCGCCAGCGCCCTTGATTTCACCAGCGTCAGGGCCGCCTGCGCGGACTCTTTCATCACGTCACCGAGCTGGCCGGTCAGGATCAGGCGCCCAGTTCCGGGTGTGCGCGTGGCCTCGATAAAGAGGATGTCACCGCCCACCGGCGTCCATGCCAGACCCGTTGCCACACCAGTCATGCCGGCGCGCAAGGCCACTTCGCTCTCAAATTTGGCCTGCCCCAAAATCTCGCTCAGATCAGGCGCGTCCACGCTTTGTGTTTGAACCTTGCCTTCGGCAATGCGCACCGCCACATGGCGGCAGACCGCGCCTATTTGCCGCTCCAGGTTGCGCACGCCGGCCTCCCGGGTGTAGTGGCGAATGATGCCCTTCAGGGCGTCATCGGTGAGGGTGAGTTGCTCTGGCTTGAGGCCGTTGGCCTCAAATTGGCGCTGCACCAGATAGCGTTTGGCGATTTCAAGCTTTTCTTCCTGCGTGTAACCTGCCAGATGCAGCACCTCCATGCGGTCACGCAACGGCCCGGGGATGGTGTCTAGCATGTTGGCTGTGGCAATGAAGATCACTTGTGACAGATCGAAGGGCACGGCCAGGTAGTTGTCCCGGAAAGTGTTGTTCTGCTCCGGGTCAAGCACCTCCAGCATGGCCGCCGACGGGTCGCCGTGGACCCCGGAGCCCAGCTTGTCAATTTCGTCAAGCATCATGACGCAGCCACGGGTGCCGGCCTTTTTCAAAGCCTGAATGATGTTACCCGGCAAAGCGCCAATGTAGGTGCGCCGGTGCCCCCGAATCTCGGCCTCGTCATGCACGCCGCCCAACGACACACGGACAAATTTGCGGCCAAGAGCCCGCGCAATGGATTGGCCAAGTGAGGTTTTGCCCACCCCTGGCGGCCCCACCAGGCAAAGGATCGGACCGTGGCCACCTGGTTTGAGTTTGCGCACCGCCAGAAATTCAAGAATGCGTTTTTTAACCTTATCAAGCCCGAAGTGGTCATCGTCAAGCACACGGCGCGCCTGGGCCACATCAATGTCATCGAGGTCAGGCGCTTTCCAGGGCAGTTCGACCAGCCAGTCAAGGTAGGTGCGCACCATCGAATATTCGGCCGAACTGTCAGACATGCGCTCCAACCGCTTGAGTTCTTTGTTGGCCTGCTTGGCCACATCCTCAGGCATCTGAGCCTCATCGATAAATTTGTGCAGTTCAGCCAGCTCGGCTGTGTTGTCAGCCTCACCTTCGCCCAGCTTTTTCTGGATCGTCTTGAGCTGCTCACGCAACAGGAACTCGCGCTCACGCTCTCCAATGCTGGCCTTGGTGCGCTGGTCAATGTCGCGCGACAGGTTCAACACTTCAATGCGGTGCACCAGCATGTCAATGACGCGGTCAAGCCGGCGGCGCAGGTCAATTTCTTCAAGCAACACCTGCTTCTCTGCGGGCTTGATGTCCACGTAGCCGGCCACCAGGTCAGCCAGCATACCGGGGCTCTCGACATCCTGCACCGCTTGCAGCATCTCCTGCGGCACATTGGGCAACAGTTGCAGGACTTCAAGCGCACGCGCCTTGAGCTGCAAATAGCGCGCCTCTATTTCACGCTTGTCCTCGTCGCCAGGCTCTGCGCCAGCTTCAGCCATACGCTCGACCCGCGCCACGGTGAAATCAAACCCGTCCAGGTAAGCAAGCACACGAAATCGCTGTTGGCCTTGACAAATGATGTGGTGTGAGCCATCTTGAGAGGTGACGTAGCGCAGGATAACGGCCACCGTGCCCATCGCCGTGAGGTCATCTGGCGTGGGGGCATCAGCCTCCGGGTTGCGCTGCATCAAAATGCCCACCGGCCGCTCTGCCTTGACCGCGTACTGGGCCGCTTTGATTGAGCTCTCGCGGCCAATGCTGATGGGCACGATCATGCCGGGGAACATCACCATATTGCGCACGGGCACGATCACCAGCGCATCGTCCGGCAGATCGCCTGGCGGTGCTGGCGCAATTCGCGCTTGACCCTGATCGGGCAGCGTGGCTGAATGGGTCGGGGTGCCAGCATCCAACAGCGGGTTGAGAGGGTTCATGCCGTTCTCTCAAGGGTAAGCCGCAAGCAGCCGTTTTGCAGCAGCATGTCGACCATGCGAAAGTCAGCATGCGGCAATTGAACACGACGCTCAAAGCGGCCATACGGAATTTCAAGTTGAAAGATCGTGTCGGCACCAAAACTGGCACCCAAAGACCGCTCACCCTGCACCACCACCACCTGCTGCACCAAGGACACGTCAAGGCGCTCTGGCATGACTCCCGGCAAAGCGATCAGCAGGCAAAGTGCCCGATCATCTCCAAACATGTCCACCGGCGGCTCCCAGCGCGGAAAGTCACCCGTCCGGCCCAATTGAAAAAACTGCCGGTGCAGACGACCCGCACCCTGAAGCAGTTCAATGGCTTCTGTCAGCATCCACGCATGGGGGTCAGTCTGTTGCATTTTTTTCCTCGTTCAGCGTATCTACGGTGGTCGCCAGAATAGCCATGCGCCGCGCCAGCGCATTGCGAATAATCAATGCCTCTGTGCGCCTCGGCATGACACCCAGGCCAAGGCAGAAAGATGCCGTTTTTCAGGCCCGAAGATGGTGGTTAAACCAGGCGGCCGCCTGGCTGGCAACCTGCGCCAGCGTGCCAGCTTCCTCAAACAGATGCGTGGCGCCAGGCACGATGCTGAGCTTTTTCGCACACGGCAGCAAGGCATACGCGGCCTGGTTGAGCGCAAGTACTTCCGTGTCAAGCCCACCCACCAGCAACAAGGTGGGTGCGGGCACCCTCACCAGATCATGGTGCCCGGCCAAGTCAGGGCGGCCACCGCGCGACACCACGGCCTGGATCGTATTGCCCATGGCGGCTGCGGCCCGCAAGGCTGCCGCAGCACCTGTACTGGCGCCAAAATAACCCATCGGGAGGCGGGCCGTCTGCGGTTCCTGTCTGGCCCATCGGGTCGCCAAAAGCAGGCGCTGAATCAGTAATTCGATGTCAAAACGCACTTGGTAGTCGAGGTCTTCAGTCGGGGTGAGGAGATCCATCAGCAGCGTCCCCATGCCGTTTTCACGCAACACGTGTGCGACAAAATTGTTGCGCGGGCTGTGGCGACTGCTGCCGC
>JBBQZG010000046.1:0-20588 GCA_038207945.1 Burkholderiales bacterium | reverse complement strand
CCCTGTAGCAAAATGGTTTTCATCGGCATTGACCTGCCCAAGGATATTTTCCTGCAAGGTATGGCACAAAGCCTCGTCTAATATCGTGAACTGATGGGGTGCAAGAAGTCACATGTTTGCCTCGCTTTTTCAATTAATGGGGTTCTCTTCAGCGAAGCCTGTACACTCGCGCGCCGACGAAGAGACCTTGCCAGTGAATGCCCCAGTGGTTTCCAAGGCGAGCAGAGTCACCAAGGTGGAGGCTGTCGCCCCCGCGCAACCCGTTCAGGAAAAGCCTGCCAGGAGGTCCCCAGTGAAAGCGCAAGCCGTTAAATCTAAAGCACCCGCCAAGTCCAGCAAGCCTGCGGCGCCTGCTCAAGCCGTGGCCAGCAAAGCCAAAGTGGCCAAGCCTGTCGCACCCGCTGCCGGCAAGCCAGCCGTCAAGGCGGTCGCCAAGGCCGCACCCAAGGCCGCACCCAAGGTGGACACCAAGTCGGTGGCTGCCAAGTCCGCACCCGCGAAAAAAGCAGTGACCAAGCCATCGCCGGCACCTGTGCCCAAGCCGGTTTTATCCCCCCCCAAAAAGAAGACTGAAGCAGTGACCATTCAAACACCTGTTGTTCCCAAAGCTGCCGCAACGCCGGCACCCGTTAAATCTGTTGCGAAGTCTTCCGGCCCTGAGTTGCAGATGACCGCCTCAGGCGTGCCGGTACGCACCGGTCGGCCTTCTTCGCGCTTGGCGCAATTGACGGTGCCGTCAATGGCGCAGTCTGTGGCCTCGACCGCAGCCAAAGCCAGTTTTACCCAGATGACACCGGTTCAACCGATCGTGCCGCCGTTGCCTTCTGCCACCAAACGCGACCCCAAGTTGGCCAACAACTGGAAGACCAAGCCAGTCTCGGAGTTGACCGATGCCGAAGTGATCGCCATGCCTGACGACGCGTACATGAACGACACCCAAATGGCGTTCTTTCGCGCCAAGCTGGTGACCTTGAAAAACGACATTCTGAGCAATGCCGGTGAGACCACTGAACATCTGCGTGAAGACACAGTGGTGGTGCCGGATCCCGCTGACCGTGCCACCATTGAAGAAGAACATGCACTTGAACTGCGCACCCGTGACCGTGAACGTAAATTGCTGAAGAAAATCGAACAATCGATCGGCCGCATCGACGCTGGTGACTATGGTTACTGCGACGAAACGGGGGAAGCCATTGGCGTAGGGCGTCTGCTTGCCCGCCCGACAGCGACACTGTCGCTGGAGGCACAGCAGCGCCGGGAACTCAAGCAAAAGATGTTTGGTGACTGATGAAACAATTGGTTGGGCTTTGGTTTTGGGCTGAAAATTATGGCGACGCAGGACAATAGCCCGGGTTTGTTGTCCAAGGTGGCGAGGTTCGTGCGCAATCCCACCAAGGATTGGGCTGAATTGAACAAGCCCGACAGCACCCAGGACATTGACCACGGTAAGGAAGCCCTCAAACTGGTGATTGAGCGCAAGCGGCACGATGATGCGGTGCGAAGACGCGAGTTCAATCAATTGCGCAAGTTGCGTCAAGCCTCGCCCGCCGCCAAAGCCGAGTTGTCGAAAGGCATGTCGTCGTTTCGCAGTACCTCGGGAGACATTGATGCCGACGCTGGCGAGCGCGCCACAACACTCAAGAAAATTGATGAGATAGAGGCCCAGATGGCGCGCCAATGGTGGAAAGGTCGCTCAGGCGCCATTCCGTTGTTAGCGACGGGTTCAGCCAGCCCCACGCAGGCGGCGCGGGATGCCAATGTCCGGTCAGTCGAGCGCCAGGAGGCTTTTCCTGCCACTCAGCGCACGCAACTGTCATCGACCACACAAGACGCGCCCACGTCGGAGGAGCTTGCGGCGAGCTTCGATTTTCGGCCTACCGAGCAGGGTGTGGCCCCGCAGTCCCAATCTATCAATGACTACGAAATGTCGGCGCGAAGTGCGTTTTCGCCGTCCAAGATGATGCTGATCGATTCGGGACAAAATCTGTCAGACCCTGAACTCGAAGAGGCAGCCATTCGTTATGCCAATGGTGATGACGCCGGTGCGGAGGCTGCCTTGCACGCGGCTCTGGCGCTTCCTGATGTGAAATCTGAGATGGCAGAGGGTTGGTCGGTGGCCCTGCTCGATTTGTACCGCAGTACCGGACAACAGCTCAGTTTTGAGCGTATGGCATTGGCGTACGCCCAGCGCTTTGGCCGATCAGCGCCACCTTGGTCACTGACGCCGCAGTTGGTGGCGGCGAGTCGCCCTGTGCCATTGCAAGTGGCCGCGGCCTGGCCGGTTGCCGCAGCCAGGCGCCATTGGGTGTGCCCCGCAATGCTTGATGACGTTGCGGTGGCTCAATTGCATGACATGGTCTGGTCTGGCGCCGTCACTTACACCATGAACTGGCGCTCGGTTCAACACATGTCGGATTCAGCTGCGAGAAGTTTGGCTGAATTGTTGGCGCGGTGGTGTGACACGCCATTGACTTTGTGCTTTGAGGGCGTGGCGTCACTAGCGCATGTATTGCGCGTTCTTACCCCAAGCAACGACAGGTCGGTGCCCAAACACTTGTGGCAATTGCGCTTTGATGTGCTGCGCCTGTTGCGTCGGCAGGACGACTACGAACTGGCGGCACTGGATTTTTGCGTCACTTTTGAAGTGTCTCCGCCGCCCTGGCGAACCCCCAGTTGTCAGTGCGTGGATGCGTCGCAAGCTGACCCGGCAGAGCGGTCTGGGCATGCCAGGCCACCGCTGCTCAATGACGCCATGCCATTGGCGGTTGTGGCACCGGTTGAGCCTGAGGCCGATCTGCAATTGACCCTTTCTGGCGAGGTGTTGGGCGATGTCTCTGCCATTGTTGCCAAGTGGCAACTGGCCGAGGGCGAGGGCGGTTTTTGGGTGGTGTCTTGTGCGCAATTGGTCAGGGTTGATTTTTCAGCCGCAGGCGGTTTGCTGAACTGGGTGGCGCACATGACGGCCGAGGGCAAACAGGTGGCGTTTCGCGATGTGCCGCGCCTGGTTGCCGCCTTCTTTAACCTGATTGGTATCAATGAACACGCGCAGATCACTGCGCGAACCAACTGAATCTGTATGGAACAATTTCACGGAACCACCATCATCAGCGTGCGCCGAAAAACGCCCGAAGGCATGCAGGTGGCGATTGGTGGCGATGGCCAGGTGACACTAGGCAACATCGTGGTCAAGGGCACGGCGCGCAAGGTGCGCAAGCTCTACCACGGCAAGGTGCTGGCGGGTTTTGCCGGGGCCACTGCCGATGCATTCACGCTGTTTGAACGCTTCGAGGCGAAGCTGGAGAAACACCAGGGGCATTTGGTGCGCGCCGCCATTGAACTCACCAAAGACTGGCGCACCGACCGTGTGTTGCGCCGTCTGGAAGCGATGCTGGCCGTGGCTGACCTGGAAGCCTCGCTCATCATCACCGGCAACGGCGATGTGCTGGAGCCCGAGAACGGCATTGTGGCGATTGGTTCAGGCGGTGCCTATGCCCAGGCGGCAGCCATGGCCTTGCTCAATCACACTGACCTTTCGGCCACCGAGATGGTCAAAAAATCGCTGGAAATTGCCGGTGAGATATGCATCTACACCAACATGAACCACACGATTGAAAGTCTCTAAACTTTGCGGGGCAGACCAAGAATCTTTTGAGATTGCGGGACAGACCAAGATTTGCACAGCAAATTCGCCCTGTTCTCGACTGATTGAAGTATTTGCTCTGTCCTCAACTGACTAGAAATATCCCATGTCCTCATTAACCCCCCAAGAAATCGTCGCCGAGCTCGACAAGCACATTGTTGGCCAGCAACAGGCCAAGCGGGCGGTGGCCATTGCCTTGCGCAACCGCTGGCGCCGCCAACAGGTCGAGTCGGACTTGCGCGGTGAAATCACACCCAAAAATATTCTGATGATTGGCCCCACTGGCGTCGGTAAAACCGAAATCGCACGCCGTCTGGCGCGTCTGGCCGATGCCCCGTTCATCAAGGTCGAAGCCACCAAATTCACCGAAGTGGGCTATGTGGGCAAAGACGTGGACGCCATCATCCGCGACCTGGCCGACATTGCCGTCAAGCAAACCCGCCAGGCCGAGACCAAAAAAGTGCGGGCCCGCGCCGAGGACGCCGCCGAAGACCGTGTGCTCGACATCCTGATTCCACCGCCGCGCCAGGAGTTTGGCGTGGTGCAAGGCGATGAGCCAGAGAGCACGGCGCGCCAGACCTTTCGCAAAAAGCTGCGCGAAGGTCAGCTCAATGACCGTGACATCGAACTCGATGTGGCGCACGCTGCACCGCAACTGGAGATCATGGGCCCGGCCGGCATGGAAGAGATGACCGAGCAGCTGCGCGGCATGTTCGGCCAGATCAACCAGAATAAAAAACAGAAGCGCAAACTCAAAATTTCTGAGGCTTTGAAGGTTCTGGTCGAGGAAGAAGCGGCCAAGTTGGTCAATGAAGACGACATCAAGACCCAGGCGTTGCAGATGCTTGAGCAAAATGGCATCGTGTTCATTGATGAAATCGACAAGGTGACCTCGCGCTCAGAAGGTAGCGGGGCCGATGTGTCGCGCCAGGGTGTGCAGCGCGATCTGTTGCCGCTGGTGGAAGGCACCACCGTGTCGACCAAATACGGCATGGTCAAAACCGACCACATCCTGTTCATCGCGTCTGGCGCGTTCCATTTGAGCAAACCCAGCGATCTGATCCCTGAGTTGCAGGGGCGCTTTCCGATTCGGGTCGAGCTGCAGTCGCTCTCGGTGGACGATTTCGTGGCCATCCTGACGCAAACCCATGCGTCACTGGTGCGGCAATACCAGGCGTTGCTGGCGACTGAACACGTCATGGTGGAATTCAGTGATGAGGGCATCACCCGGCTGGCGCAGATTGCGTTTGATGTCAATGAGCGCACCGAGAACATTGGCGCGCGCCGGCTATCCACCGTGATGGAGCGCCTGCTTGACGAGGTGAGCTTCAACGCCACGAACCTGAGTGGGCAAACTGTCCAGGTGGACGCGGCTTACGTCGATTCACGCCTGGCTGAACTCAGTAAAAACGAAGACCTGAGCCGCTATATCCTGTGACCTCACCAGATTGAGGTGAGCGGGCAGACCCGCCCCAGTCACCCTTCGTTTCGCCGCAAAGCAACTTTTTGTGGTTGGCTTTGCTTCTAATCCATTACCTTCATAACGCGCGCTAAGTGCTGGATTTAGAACGATTTTCGGTCTCTTTTGAGATTCGGTATCGCTTCTAAGTCTTTGATTTCATTGCAAAAAATTCTTGTAAACAGATTTGCGCTTGATGTTTTTGCTGGTACAGTGCAAAAAAGTGCAATTTAGTGATGAATTGTGCTTTTTACCCCCCCTTTATCAGGCCAATTCATCCATCAAAGGTTTCCAGTCGTGTTTACAGGGGCTTCCTCATTAAGTCTGGATGCAAAGGGTCGGCTGTCAGTGCCTACCCGGCATCGTGACGTCTTGAATGCGACGGCGGCAGGCCAGCTGACCATCACCAAGCACCCGGATGGTTGTCTGATGGTGTTTGCCCGCCCCGAATGGGAAAAGTTTCGCGAGCGCATTGCCAGCCTGCCGATGTCGGCCCACTGGCACAAGCGTATTTTTCTGGGCAACGCGATGGATGTCGAAATTGATGCCACCGGTCGCGTGCTGGTGTCGCCCGAGCTGCGTGCCGGTGCCGGCATCACCAAAGAAGCTGTGCTGCTGGGCATGGGCAACTACTTTGAGCTGTGGGACAAAGCCACTTATGAAGCACAGGAAGCGCAGGCCATGCAAGCACCCATGCCTGATGTCTTCAAGGACTTCTCTTTCTGAAGGCCGGCAGTGGAAGCGGCATGGACACACACCACGGTATTGTTAAGTGAAGCGGTCGACGCTTTGCTGGGCGCAACCACGGATGTCCATCCGCTTTCTGATGTGTCGCCCGCAGCCTCAGCCCCTGTGTTTGTGGATGCCACGTTTGGCCGTGGTGGCCACAGTCGGCTGATTCTTTCCAGGCTGGCCGCTGATGCCCGCCTGATTGCTTTTGACAAGGACCTGGATGCCCTGGCTGAGGCGGCCACCATCACCGATGTGCGGTTTTCCATCAGACACCAGGGTTTTAGCCATTTGGACGAGTTGCCTGCTGCCAGCGTGGCGGGGGTGCTGCTTGATCTGGGCATCAGTTCCCCGCAGGTGGACAACCCGGCACGGGGCTTCAGTTTCAGGTTCGAAGGGCCTTTGGACATGCGGATGGATACCACCCGGGGCACCAGTGTGGCCGAGTGGTTGGCGGATGCCGAGGCAGACACAATAGCGGAGGTGATACGTGAATATGGCGAAGAACGGTTTGCTGGCCCCATTGCAAAGGCGATTGTTGCGCGCCGACAGGCTCGGGGCCCCATTTCAACCACCACTGAATTGGCCCAGCTCGTGGCTGACACGGTCAAAACCCGCGAGTCGGGCCAGAACCCTGCAACGCGCACATTTCAGGCTTTTCGGATTTTCATCAACGCCGAGCTTGAAGAGCTGCAACAGGCGTTAGAGGCCAGCCTGAAGGTGCTGCGCCCGGGCGGTCGGCTGGTGGTGATCAGCTTTCACTCCCTGGAAGACCGCATCGTCAAGCAATTCATTGCCAAACATTCGCGTGAGGTGTTTGATCGTCGCGCGCCGTTCGCAGCGCCGCACGTCATGCAATTCAATGCGCTGGCGCGTGTCAAGCCCAGTGCCCTTGAGGTCGCTGGCAACCCGCGGTCGCGAAGCGCCATCATGCGGGTGGCCGAGCGCACGTCAGCCGCTGCAGCGGAGCAACGCGCATGATGCGGCTCAATCTGGTGTTGCTGCTGGGTGTGGTCCTCAGCGGTCTGTATTTGGTCAACGTGCAGTATGAGTCGCGTCGCCTGTATTCCGAGCTGGACCGCGCACAGTCGCAGGCGCAACGGCTGGCGACCGAGAACGAGCGCCTGCAGGTCGAAAAACGCGCCCAGGCGACATCGGCCCGGGTCGAAAGACTGGCCAAATCCCAGTTGCAGATGCGTGCTGCCACGCCCGCCATCACCACCTACGTGGTGTATCCGCAATCTGTCGGGGCGCCTGTGCAGGCCAGTCCGTCCGGGCGTGACGCCTCTGCCGTACAGGGGCGCTTGCCATGAGCCGCAGCATTGCCTACACCTCCAGCCCCCTGCTGGCCAGCCCGACACCGGTCTGGCGCAGCAAATTCATTGTGGCCGCCATCGCCCTCGGGTTTGCCGGGCTGGTTGGGCGGGCGGTCTACATCCAGGTGATTGAGAACGAGTTTTTCCAAAAGCAGGGTGAAGTGCGTTTTGCCCGAACTCTGGCTTTGCCTGCCAACCGTGGCCGTATTCTGGACCGCAACGGCGTGATTTTGGCGTCGAGCATCCCGGTGCCCAGCATTTGGGCGATTCCGGAAGACGTGCCGCGCGACCCGGCTGGCTTGAAGAAGCTCGCCAAGCTGCTGGACATGACCGCAGCCGAGTTGAATAAAAAACTTGAAGACGAAGACAAAACCTTTGTCTGGCTCAAGCGCCAGGTCGACGAGTCGGTGGGCAATGACATTGCTGCGCTTGGCCTGAAGGGCATCTACCAGCGCAAGGAATACAAGCGCCAGTACCCGGAGGGCGAGGCTGCCGCTCACGTGGTGGGTTTTACCAACGTCGAGGACAAGGGCCAGGAAGGCATGGAGCTCACCTTCAACAAAGAGTTGGGTGGCAAAAACGGCTCACGCCGCGTCATCAAGGACCGCATGGGCCGCGTGGTGGAAGACGTGCGTGAGCAGATCAACCCGGTGGACGGGCGTGACCTGCAACTCAGCATTGACAGCAAGGTGCAGTTTTTTGCCTACCAGACCCTGAAGGCGGCAGTGCTTGAGCACAAGGCCAAGGCCGGGAGCGTGGTGGTGCTGGACGTACAGACCGGCGAAGTCCTGGCGCTGGCCAATTACCCCAGTTATGTGCCCGACAAACGGCAAAATTTAAGTGGCGCCCAATTGCGCAACCGGGCGCTGACCGACACCTTCGAGCCGGGTTCCACCATGAAGCCCTTTGTCATTGGCGAGGCCCTGGACAAAGGCCTGGTGACGCCGCTCACGCCGATTCAGACGGCGCCCGGGCGGATGAACATCGGCAGCGCAACCATCAGCGACTCGCATGCCCACGGCGTGTTGACCGTGAACGAAGTGATTCAAAAGTCCAGCAACATTGGCACGGTAAAAATTGCCATGCAAATGCCGCCGCGCGAGATGTGGGAGCTCTACAGCAAGCTCGGGTTTGGCCAAAAACCGGTGCTGCCATTCCCCGGGGTGGTGAGCGGCCGCCTGCGCCCCTACAAATCCTGGCGCCCAGTTGAGCAAGCCACCATGAGCTACGGTTATGGCATTTCCGTGAGCTTGTTTCAGCTGGCGCATGCCTACACCATCTTTGGCCGCGACGGCGATCTGGTGCCCGTCACCATGTTCAAAATGAACGAGCGCGCCGTGGGTACGCCCGTGATTGCCGGACGCCACGCCAAGGCCGTGCGCCACATGCTGCATCTGGTGACGATTCCGGGCGGCACCGCACAGAAGGCGCAAACCATGGGTTATTCGGTCGGCGGAAAAACCGGCACCGCGCACAAGGTGGAAGGCCGTGGTTACGCCGACAAAAAGTACCGGGGCGTGTTTGCTGGCCTGGCTCCCATTGACGCGCCGCGCATCGCCGTGGCGGTCATGATTGACGAGCCCAGCAACGGCAAGTATTTCGGTGGCGATGTGGCGGCACCGGTGTTCAGCCAAACCGTGCAGCAAACCTTGAAGGTCCTGGGGCTGGCGCCAGACATGACAGTGATCCCGCAAATCGTGACTGACACCGAGGAAGAAAGTTTCTGATGCTGGCGCAACTCCATTCTCCTGAGCAGGCTGCCGCGTGGCTGCGCACGCATGTCACGGGCCGGCTCTGCACCGACAGTCGCCAGATCACACCGGGCGACGGCTTTTTGGCCTGGCCTGGTGCCGCGGTTGACGCGCGCGCCCATGTGGCCGCCGCGCTGGCTGCGGGGGCTGCCGCCTGTCTGGTGGAGCACAGCGGTGTTGCCGCGTTCGATCTGACGGATTCTCGGGTGGCCACCTATCCGCACTTGAAGGCCGCCAGCGGTCTGGTGGCCAGTGCCTGGTTTGACGAACCCAGTGCCGGCCTGGCGGTATTGGCGGTGACCGGCACCAACGGCAAAACGTCGACCACCTGGTGGTTGGCTCAGGCGCTCTCAAATTTGACCCATGCCACGCCCATTCCATGCGGTCTGGTTGGAACTTTGGGCGTGGGCGTGCCGCCCCATCTGGTGGCCACTGGCTTGACCACCCCCGATCCGGTGGCTTTGCAGGCGGCATTTGCCGACTTTGCCGCGCAAGGGTTGCAGGCCTGCGCGATTGAGGCCTCGTCCATCGGCATTGAAGAGCATCGGCTGGCGGGCACCCGGATTCATACGGCCATGCTGACCAACGTCACGCAAGACCACCTGGACTACCACGGCGACATGGCGAGCTACAGCCGTGCCAAGGCCAAGCTGTTTGACTGGCCGGGGTTGCGGGCAGCGGTCATCAACGTGGACGACCCTTATGGTCTGGAACTGGCCGGTCATTTGACCAAGCAGAGCCCGGGGCTGGACCTCTGGACGATCTCCATGGCTGAAGGCAAGGCCAATACGGCGCGCTTGCAAGCGCAAGACATTCGCTACGAAGCGCAGGGCGTGGCCTTCGTTGTGGTTGAGGGTGGGCAGCGCACGTCACTCACCACACAACTGGTGGGTGCCTACAACATTGCCAATGTGCTGGGTGTGATTGCCGCCATGCGCACCCTGGGCGTGCCACTCGCGGCGGCCGTCGATGCCTGTGCTGGCCTGACACCGGTGCCCGGCCGCATGGAATGCGTCAGCGTACCCGGTCAACCGCTGGTGGCCGTCGATTACGCGCACACCCCGGACGCGTTGGCCAAGGCGCTTGATGCCTTGCAGCCGCTTACACGGGCTCGTGGCGGCCAGCTGTGGTGTGTGTTTGGGTGCGGCGGTGACCGCGACCGCACCAAGCGCCCCTTGATGGGGGCCGTGGCTGGCGCACACGCTGACCGTGTGGTAGTCACCAGCGACAACCCGCGCAGCGAATCACCCGATGCCATCATCAGCCAGATCTTGCTGGGCTTGGGCGGTGTCAATGACCTGTCGGTGGAGCCGGACCGGGCCCGTGCCATTGCACAAACCCTGGCCCAGGCTGCGCCTGAAGATGTGGTGTTGTTGGCGGGCAAGGGTCATGAGGAGTATCAGGAAATTTGCGGCAAACGCCTGCCTTTCTCTGACGTCGCCAATGTCAGGGCGGCGCTGGGCTTGCCTGACTTGTCTGCCGCGCAGGAGACGCCGATATGAGCGCCATGATGACCCTGCAGCAGGTGGTTGCCTGGCTTGATCAAGCCGCACCCGTGACGGCGGGGCTCGATGCTGCCCAAGTGATCATTGGGCGTGTGCACACCGACACCCGCACAGTTGAGCCGGGCGACTTGTTTGTGGCCCTGCGCGGCGAGCGCTTTGATGCCAATGATTTCCTGCAGGAAGCCCGGCAAAAAGGCGCGGTGGCGGCCATTTGCCAGGGTGACAATGCCGCCGGCAAACTGGCTCAGGCCGGTTTGCCGGGTGTGGTGGTGCCAGATGCCAAGTTGGCGCTGGCGCAGTTGGCAACCCGTTGGCGTGCCCAGTTCACGTTGCCGCTGATTGCCGTGACCGGCTCCAACGGCAAGACCACGGCGACGCAAATGATCGCCAGCATCCTGCGCGCCTGGCAGGGCGATGCCGGTCTGGCCACCCTGGGCAACTTGAACAACGACATTGGCGTACCGCTCACCCTGCTTCGCCTGACTGCGCAGCACCGTGTGGCGGTGGTTGAGCTGGGCATGAACCACCCCGGTGAAATCGCCACCCTGGCCGCCATGGCCCAGCCCACCGTGGCTCTGGTCAACAACGCCCAGCGCGAGCACCTTGAATTCATGGCCACGGTAGAGGCTGTGGCGCAAGAAAACGGCGCGGTGATCGACGCGCTGCCCGCAGACGGTGTGGCGGTGTTCCCGCTCGATGATGCCTACAGCGCGCTGTGGGCCGACAAAGCCGGTTCGCGCCCAAGCCGGGGCTTTGCGGCTGGCGTGCCTGAGCGTGCTGGCCATGACGGGGGCGCTGTCTTGGTGCCCGATGTGTTCGCCACGCAAGCGGTCTGGTCAAACGCGGCCTGGCAGGTCAGTGCCATGACGCCGCAAGGCGAATTGCACTACGCCCTGCACATTGCCGGCGCGCATAACGTCAAGAATTCCCTGGCGGCGGTGGCCTGTGCCTTGGCCGCAGGGGTGCCGCTGCCGGTGATTGCCGCCGGGCTTGCGGCGTTTGAGCCGGTCAAGGGCCGTTCGCGAGCGCTGCTGGTGAATGTTCAGGGGCGCGCCATCACCGTGGTGGATGACACCTACAACGCCAACCCCGACTCGGTGCGTGCGGCCATCGAGGTGCTCGCTGCCTTGCCCGCGCCGCGCCTGCTGGTGCTGGGTGACATGGGCGAAGTGGGCAACCACGGCCCCGAGTTTCATGCGGAGGCCTTGCAGTTGGCCACTGAAAAAAATATAGAAAAAGTGCTTGTGACCGGCGTCGCGTCTGCGCAAGCAGCTATGAATTTTAATTCGGTTGAGGTTCATGACCACATGGCAGATCTGCAGACTGCCGTACTGGCCGAGCTTTCCATGGTGGCCAGCGTGCTGGTCAAGGGCTCGCGTTTTATGAAGATGGAACAGGTGGTGGACGCGGTTCGCGCCGCCGCTGACAAGGGGAACCCTGCATGTTGATCTGGCTGGCCCAATGGCTGCAAACCCTGTACCCGGATCTGGGCTTTTTACGCGTCTTCCAGTACCAGACGTTCCGTGCCGTGATGGCGGCCATGACCGCGCTGCTGATGGGCCTGGCGGCTGGACCTTATGTGATTCGCCGACTGGCAGAGCTCAAGATTGGTCAGCCGATCCGCGGCTACGGCATGGACACACACCACGTCAAAAGCGGCACGCCCACCATGGGTGGTGTGCTGATCTTGATGTGCATTGCGATCTCAACCTTGTTGTGGTTTGACTGGAGCAACCGGTTTGTCTGGATTGTGCTGCTGGTGACGCTGGGTTTTGGCGCGATTGGCTGGTCGGATGACTGGCGCAAGGTGGTCAACAAAGACCCGGAGGGCATGCCCTCGCGTGAGAAATACCTGTGGCAGTCGCTCATTGGCCTGGTCGCCGCCTTGTACCTGGTGTTTTCCATTTCCGAAAACACCAACTACCGCGTGCTGGAACTGTTTTTCACCTGGGTGCAGTCGGGCTTTGACATGAGCCTGCCGCCCAAGGCCGGTCTGATGGTGCCGTTTTTCAAGGAAATCAGCTACCCGCTGGGGGTACTCGGCTTTGTGATTCTGTCGTATCTGGTGATTGTCGGCTCCAGCAACGCGGTCAATTTAACCGACGGCCTCGACGGCTTGGCCATCATGCCGGTGGTGATGGTGGGGGCCTGCCTGGGTGTGTTTGCCTATGTCACCGGCAACTCGGTGTTCGCCCGCTACCTGTTTTTGCCCCACATTGCCGGCGCCGGCGAGCTGATGATTTTTTGCTCGGCCATGGCGGGCGCCGGGCTGGCGTTTTTGTGGTTCAACACCCACCCGGCGCAGGTCTTCATGGGTGACGTCGGCGCACTGGCGTTGGGTGCAGCCCTGGGCACCATTGCCGTCATCGTGCGCCAGGAGATCGTGCTGGCCATCATGGGTGGGGTGTTTGTGGCCGAAGCCTTGTCGGTGATGCTGCAAGTGACGTATTTCAAGTACACCAAAAAGCGATTTGGCCTGGGCCGGCGTATTTTGAAGATGGCGCCGCTGCACCACCATTTCGAGAAAAGTGGCTGGAAAGAAACACAAGTTGTGGTGCGTTTCTGGATCATCACCATGCTCTTGTGCCTGGTCGGTTTGTCTACCTTGAAGCTGAGGTAACCGTGAACGACCTGCAAGACCAACACGTGCTGATTTTGGGCCTGGGTGCGTCCGGCCTGGCCATGGCGCGTTGGTGCGCGCGCTGCGGCGCACGCGTCACGGTGGCAGACACGCGCAGCGTGCCGCCGCAGTTGGCCACCCTGCAGCGCGACGTGCCTGCCGCTCAATTTGTCGGCGGGCCTTTTGATGCCGCGCTGGTGCAAGGCACCGACGTGCGCGCCGTGTTCAAAAGCCCGGGGTTGAGTCCAGTCGAAATTGCTCCTGTTGTTGTAGCTGCAGGTGCTTTAAGTATATGGGCTGCAGGTGAATTAGGCTTATTTTCTCAGGCATTGGCGCAACTCAAGGCCAGTCAGAATTACGCGCCCAAGGTGTTGGCTATCACCGGCACCAACGGAAAAACCACGGTGACCTCCCTCACCGGGCAGTTGGTGGCGCGTGCCGGCAAGACCGTGGCCGTGGCAGGCAACATTGGTCCCACGCTGCTTGACACGCTGGCTGCCAGTCTGGATGTCCAGGCGCTGCCGGACGTCTGGGTGTTGGAGCTGTCGAGCTTTCAGCTCGATGGCGAGACCGCATTTGAGCCCACCGCCGGTGCTGTGCTCAACGTCACGCAAGACCATCTGGACTGGCATGGCAGCATGCACGCCTATATCCAGGCTAAAACGGCGGTGTTTGGCAAACATGGCTTGATGGTGCTCAACCGTGAAGACGCGTTGGTGATGGCCATGCTGCCGGAGCCCCTGCGTGTCAAACTGCAGCGGCCGCAGCAACGGGCTTATGTGACCTTTGGTGGCGACATGCCGCAGCGCCCAGGTGACTTCGGCATCGAGACCGTCAACGGCATGACCTGGCTGGTGCGCGCACTGGAAGCGGATGAAACGATCAAAAAGCGCAAAGGTGACGCGCCAGAGATCCATATTCAGCGTCTGATGCCCGCCGACGCGCTGCGCATTCGCGGCCGCCACAACGCCATCAATGCGCTGTCAAGTCTGGCGCTGGCAGCGGCTGCCGGGTGCGCGCTGGGCCCGATGCTCTATGGTTTGCGTGAATACCGGGGTGAGCCGCACCGTGTGCAGCCCCTGGGCACGGTCAACAGCGTCGAGTTTTTTGACGACAGCAAAGGCACCAACGTGGGCGCCACCGTGGCTGCGCTGCAAGGCCTGGGCGCTGACCGCAAGGTGGTGGTGATTTTGGGCGGCGAGGGCAAGGGGCAAGACTTCCACCCGCTGGCTGACCCGGTCCGCCGGTTTGTGCGCGCTGTGGTGCTGATCGGGCGCGACGCGCCACTCATACGCGCGGCTTTGGCCGACACGCAAGTGCCGCTGCTGGATGCCAGCAGCATGACGGATGCCGTGAGCCAAGCCAACGCCCAGGCTCATGCGGGGGACGCCGTACTGATGTCGCCGGCCTGCGCCAGCTTTGACATGTTCGACAACTACGAGCACCGCGCGCATGCGTTCGTGCAAGCGGTCGACCAGCTGGCGGTGGATGCCGGGGTGACTCTGGAGGGTGGCCTGTGAGCGCGACCGCAACCCGTTTTTCCAGCCTGTTGGGCTGGTTCAACCGTGCCCAGTCACCTGCTGGCGAGGTGTTGCCGGTGCGCCTCGGGGGCTCGCGCCTGTCCGCCACGGGCAGTACGCCAACCCGCGCGCAGGGCTTTGATCAGCCGCTGGTGTGGGTCACCGTGGCGTTGTTGCTGTGGGGTTTGGTGATGGTGTATTCCGCATCCATCGCCATGCCGGAAAACCCCCGCTTTGCCAAATACACCCACACCTACTTTCTGATGCGCCACGCCATGTGGCTGGGGATTGCTTTTGTGACCGCGTTGCTGGCCTACCAGGTGCCGGTGGCAACCTGGGAAAAGGCGGCCAGGCCACTGTTTGTGGTGTCATTGGTGTTGCTGGCGCTGGTCTTGATTCCGCATGTCGGCAAGGTGGTGTATGGCGCGCGGCGCTGGATCAGCCTGGGTCCGCTGAGTTTTCAGCCGTCCGAACTGGCCAAGTTCACGGTGTTGCTCTACGCCGCCGATTACATGGTGCGCAAGATGGACGTCAAAGAGCGTTTTTTCCGCGCCGTGTTGCCCATGGGTGCCGCCGTGGCTGTGGTGGGCGTACTGCTGTTGGCTGAGCCTGACATGGGCGCGTTCTTGGTGATCGCCGTGATTGCCATGGGCATTTTGTTTCTGGGCGGTGTCAATGCCCGCATGTTCTTCCTGATTGCCACCGTGCTGCTGGTGGCGTTTGGTTTGATGATCTCTATGAGCGAATGGCGGCGCGAACGCATTTTTGCTTACCTCGACCCCTGGAGTGAAACGAACGCGCTGGCCAAAGGCTACCAGCTCACTCATTCACTGATTGCGATCGGTCGCGGCGAGATTTTTGGCGTCGGCCTGGGTGGCAGTGTCGAAAAGCTCAACTGGTTGCCCGAAGCCCACACCGACTTCCTGCTGGCGGTGATTGGTGAAGAGTTCGGCCTGATCGGTGTGGTGACGGTAATTGGCCTGTTTTTCTGGATGGTGCGCCGCATGATGCACATTGGCCGCCAAGCGATTGCCCTGGACCGTGTGTTTGCCGGGCTGGTGGCGCAGGGCGTGGCGATCTGGATGGGTTTTCAGGCCTTCATCAACATGGGGGTGAACCTGGGCGCGCTGCCCACCAAGGGCCTGACCTTGCCGCTGATGAGCTACGGCGGCTCCGCCATTCTGGTCAACCTGATTGCCATTGCGGTGGTGCTGCGCATTGACCAGGAAAGTCGCACCCTGATGCAGGGAGGGCGGGTATGAACCAGACCAGCGCACCTGCCGCCGCGCCGGGCCGCCCCAAGCAAGGCACGGCCCCCTCGGGGGGCAGCGCAGCACACGAAGTGGCAAGCGTGGGGGTCGCACTCGTGATGGCGGGTGGCACCGGCGGCCACATTTTCCCGGGCCTGGCTGTGGCGCAGGCGCTGCGCGACAAAGGCTGGCGCGTGCACTGGTTCGGTGGCACCGGCACCCTTGGGCAACCCAGCATGGAAAGCCAGTTGGTGCCAGCGCAAGGCTTTGCCTTTGAGTCGATCGACTTTGGTGGCGTGCGCGGCAAAGGGCGCATGACCCTGTTGTTGTTGCCGCTGCGGCTTTTGAAGGCCTTTTGGCAAAGCATCCAGGTGGTGCGCCGCGTCAAGCCCGACGTCGTGGTGGGTCTGGGTGGCTACATCAGCTTTCCGGGCGGCATGATGGCGGTGCTGCTGGGCAAGCCGCTGGTGCTGCATGAACAAAACTCGGTGGCAGGTTTGGCCAATAAAGTACTGGCGGGCGTGGCCGACCGGGTGTTCACCGCCTTCCCCAGCGTGATCAAGCGTGGCAAATGGGTCGGCAACCCCTTGCGCACGGCGTTTTTGAACCAACCCGACCCGACACAACGTTTTGCTGGACGCACCGGGCCATTGAAATTGCTGGTGGTGGGTGGCAGCCTGGGGGCCAAGGCACTGAATGACATCGTGCCGCAAGCGCTGGCGCTGATCCCGCCGGAGGCCCGCCCTGAAGTCATTCACCAAAGCGGCGCCAAACAGATCGATGCCCTGCGCGCCAACTATGCCGCCGCAGGCGTGCAGGCCAGCTTGACGCCGTTCATCGACAACACCGCGCAGGCCTTTGCCGATGCCGATCTGGTGATCTGCCGGGCCGGTGCCAGCACCGTCACAGAAATTGCCGCTGTGGGTGCTGCCGCCCTGTTTGTGCCGTTCCCGTTTGCGGTTGACGACCACCAGACCACCAATGCGCAATTTTTGGCCGACCAGAATGCCGCCTGGCTGGTGCCGCAAGCGCAGTTAACCCCAGGGTATCTGGCAGATATGCTACAAAAATTAGAGCGTACCACCCTTTTATTTAAAGGGCTAGAGGCCAAAAAAATGCAAAAAATTGAAGCCACACAAAGCATGGTGGCGGCCTGTGAGGAGCTGTGCAAATGACACCCATGAATTTGAACCCGAGTCTGATCAATGGAGGCGCTTGCGCATGAAGCACGCCATCAAACACATCCATTTTGTGGGCATCGGCGGTGTGGGCATGTCCGGCATTGCCGAGGTGCTGTTCAACCTGGGTTACGTCATTTCCGGCTCGGACCAGTCCGACAGCGCGACCCTGCAGCGCCTCACGGCCCTGGGTATCCAGACCCACATTGGCCACGCCACAAGCAACATCCAGGGCGCCGATGCGGTGGTCACCTCCACTGCCGTGCAAGCAGACAACCCCGAGGTGGTTGCCGCCCGTGCCGCACACATTCCGGTGGTGCCGCGCGCGCTGATGCTGGCCGAGCTCATGCGCCTGAAAACCGGCATTGCGATTGCCGGCACCCACGGCAAAACCACCACCACCAGCCTGGTCGCCAGTGTGCTGGCCGAGGCCGGGCTCGACCCAACCTTTGTGATCGGTGGCCGCCTGAACAGCGTCGGGGCCAACGCGCGCCTGGGCAAAGGTGAGCACATCGTGGTGGAGGCCGACGAGTCGGACGCGTCGTTTCTGAACCTGTTGCCGGTGATGGCGGTGGTGACCAACATCGACGCCGACCACATGGAAACCTACGGCCATGACTTTGAGAACCTGAAAAAAGCCTTTGTCGACTTCTTGCACCGCATGCCGTTTTATGGCGCCGCCATTTTGTGTACTGACGATGCGGCGGTGCGCTCGATCGTCTCGCAGGTCACTTGCCCCGTGACCACCTATGGCTTTGAGGAAGGTGCGGAAGTTCGCGCCATTGATGTTCGCGCGGTCGGCGGCCAAATGCATTTCACCGTGCAGCGGCGCAATGGCGTGGTGCTGCCTGATCTGGAGGTGGTGCTGAATTTGCCGGGTCGTCACAACGTGCTCAATGCCCTGTCTGCCATTGCGGTGGCCGTTGAACTGAACATTGACGACGCGGCGGTGCAGCGCGCTTTGGCAAATTTCAAGGGTGTCGGTCGGCGCTTCCAGAGCCATGGTGAGCAGCCGGTCAGCGCATTGAACGGTGGCGGCAGCTTCACCTTGGTGGAGGACTACGGTCACCACCCCGTGGAGATGGCGGCCACGCTGGCCGCCGCGCGCGGCGCTTTCCCGGAGCGGCGTTTGGTGCTGGCATTTCAGCCGCACCGTTTCAGCCGCACGCGTGATTGCTTTGAAGATTTTGTGAAGGTGATTGGTCAGTTTGATGCCGTGTTACTGACCGAGGTTTACGCCGCAGGCGAAGCTCCGATCGTGGCCGCAGACGGCCGCAGTCTGGCCCGTGCGCTGCGTGTGGCGGGGCGCATTGAGCCGGTGTTTGTGGATGACATTGCGAACATGCCGCAAGCCATTGCGGATGCGACCCGCGATGGCGATGTGGTGCTGTGCATGGGGGCTGGCTCGATCGGTGCGGTGAGCGGCAAAGTCGTAGACATGCTACTAACTTCAGAGCTACTTACGCAATAAGGACAAGGGCTATGAGTCAATTTGATCTAAAAAACGAGAAGGTGGCCGTGCTCATGGGTGGCGCCTCTGCCGAGCGCGAGGTGTCGCTGATGTCCGGCCGCGGCGTGTTGCAGGCGCTGCAAAGCCTGGGCGTGAACGCCAGCGCCTTTGACCCGTCCGAGCGTGAGCTGGCTGATCTGAAAAATGAAGGCTTTACCCGCTGTTTCATCGCCCTGCATGGCCGTTTTGGTGAAGACGGCACGGTGCAAGGTGCGTTGGAGTTGCTCGGCCTTCCCTACACCGGCCCGGGTGTGATGGCCTCCGCCATTGCCATTGACAAGCTCATGACCAAGCACATCTGGCGCGCCGATGGCTTGCCCACTCCGGCCTGGAAAAAGGTTGACAGCGCGGCCGCCACCCGCGCCGCGTTTGTCGAGCTGGGCAGCCCGATGATCGTCAAACCCGCGCGCGAAGGCTCCACCATCGGCCTGACCAAGGTGACATCCATCGCGCAATGTGACGCTGCATTTGCCGTGGCTGCTGGCACGCATGACGAGGTGCTGTGCGAGCAGTTCATTGCGGGTGACGAAGTGACGGTGCCGGTGCTGGGCACGGGGGCGGATGCGCGGGCTCTGCCGGTGATCCGCATCAAGGCACCCGATGGCAATTACGACTACCAGAACAAGTACTTCACCGACACCACCGAATACATGGTGCCCTGCGGCCTGCCCGAGGGCGAAGAGGCGCACATCCAGCGCCTGGTGTTGCAGGCCTTCAAAAGCCTGGGTTGCCGGGGCTGGGCGCGCGCTGACGTGATGATTGACGCCGCCACCCGAAAACCTTACCTGCTTGAAATCAACACCAGCCCCGGCATGACCAGCCACTCGTTGGTGCCGATGTCGGCCAGGGCTGCCGGCATCAGCTACCCGGAACTTTGCCTGCACGTGCTTCAACTCGCCACCCGCGATTACGCCGCCGTATGAAGACCAAAGAGCCCCTGCCGCTGGACATCAAACTCATGAACGCAGTGGCCACCGGCCTGTTCGCGGCCCTGCTGTTGATGCTGCTGGGTGCGGCGTTGGCGTGGGCCATGCGCCTGCCCCTGTTTGCCATTCGCGGCGTGACCGTGGTGGGCGATGTGGCGCACTACAACGCCATCACGCTGAAAGCCAACGTGATGCCACGCCTTCAGGGCACCTTTTTTACCCTGGATGTGAACGCCGCCCGTCATGTTTTCGAGACCATGCCCTGGGTGCGTCAAGCGGTGGTGAAGCGTGATTTTCCGAACCGGCTCAAGGTGCAACTGCAAGAGCACCAAGCCGTGGCGTATTGGGGCGTGGAGGGCGATTCGCGCCTGGTCAACAGTTTTGGCGAGGTGTTTGAGGCCAACTTGGGCGAGCTCGAGGAAGACAACCTGCCGCGCCTGAGCGGCCCCGAAGGCCAAAGCGCGCGGGTGTTGGCCATGCACCGCACGTTGCAGCCGCTTTTGACCCCCATGGAACTGACGCTGGACCAGCTTGACCTGACGCCGCGCGGCGGCTGGCATGCCCAGTTGGACTCCGGCACCACGCTGGAGCTCGGCAGCGGCAGCACCGACGAGCTGGTGGCCCGTATCGAGCGGTTTGTCAAGACCGTGACACAGGCCACCTCTCGCTACAACCGCACCGTGGATCAGCTTGCCTCGGTCGATTTGCGCCATTCGGATGGCTATGCGATGCGGCTGCACGGGGTCAGTACCGTCGATGGTGACAAGGTGAAAAAACAGTAATGCAAGTTAACAGGTGACGCTATGGCTAAAGAATACAAAGATCTGGTGGTAGGGCTGGACATCGGCACCGCCAAGGTGATGGTGGTGGTGGCCGAGGTCATGCCCGACGGCAAGCTCAAGCTCGCCGGCCTGGGCGTGGCGCCGAGCAACGGCTTGAAGCGCGGTGTGGTGGTCAACATCGACGCCACCGTGCAAAGCATCCAGCAGGCCCTGAAAGAGGCTGAGCTGATGGCCGACTGCAAGATCACCCGCGTCTACACCGGCATCACCGGCAGCCACATCCGGGGCATCAACTCACACGGCATGGTGGCCATCAAGGACCGTGAGGTGAGCGCGGCCGATGTGGCCCGCGTGGTGGAAACCGCCAAGGCCATCAACATCTCGACCGACCAGCGCCTGCTG
>JBBQZG010000045.1:0-20626 GCA_038207945.1 Burkholderiales bacterium | reverse complement strand
GCACTCATGCGCTTATTCCTTGGCCAGTTCGCGGGCGGAACGTTGCAGCAGGGTTTTCTCCAGCTTGTCGGCTGGCAGGCTGATCAACAGTTCAAGTCGGCGCTTGAGTGCATGCAGGGTTTGTCGGAAAGCTTCCAGTTTTTGTGCATCGTTGCCATCACCCGCAGACGGGTCGGGGTAACCCCAGTGTGCCGTGGCGGGCTGACCGGGCCAATACGGGCACACTTCACCGGCGGCGTTGTCGCACACGGTGATCACCAGGTCCATCTGCGGGGCATCCGGCAGGGCAAATTCATCCCAGCTCTTGCTGTACAGGCCCTCGGTGGCAATGCCTGCATTTTGCAAAATCTGCAGGCCCAGCGGGTTGGGCTGCTGGTTGTCACGCGGGCTGCTGCCGGCGGAGTACGCCTTGAAGCGACCCCGCCCGATGTGGTTCAGGATGGCTTCAGCCAGAGTGCTGCGCGCTGAGTTGTGGGTGCACAAGAACAGCACGTTGAGAGTTTTGTCAGTCATGTCAGATTTCCTAAGATCAGATTTTGGCGGGGGGGTAAGTGAGCAGCAAGTTGTAAAAGACGTGGTACGCCAATCGGCTCTTCTTGTCGGAGCGGCACCAGTGCATAACGCTTGGCGTGGCGGGTGGCCACAACTTCAATCTCGCGCAGCTCGTAGTGGGCACGTGCTTTCAGCAGCGGTGAGGTCACCTGGACAGCGGCCACGCTGTTGTTGATGACCCAGGCCCAGGGCTCAATGCCGGCGCGGCGCAAGCCGGCTTGCAGGTTGACAGCCTCCAGCACTGGCGTGGTTTCGGCCAGCGTCACGATCAGCACCTTGGTTTGTGTTGGGTCTTGCAACTGCATCATCGGCGTGGTGAAGTGGGCGTTTGCGCCCATCTGGCGCGCGGTGTCGCGGTGGTAGGCACCGGTGGCATCCAGCAACAGCAGCGTGTGGCCGGTGGGCGCGGTGTCCATCACGACAAACTTTTTGCCGGCCTCCCGAATCACGCGTGAGAACGCCTGAAACACCGCAATTTCTTCAGTGCAGGGTGAGCGCAGGTCTTCTTCCAGCACGGCACGGCCAGCGGCATCAAGCTTGGCCCCTTTGGTGGCCAGCACCTGAGCGCGGTAGGCCTCGGTGACATCATGTGGGTCGATGCGGCTCACCGTGAGGTGCGCCAGCGTGCCGTGCAGCGTTTCCATCAGGTGCGCGGCGGGGTCGGAGGTGGTCAAGTGCACATCAAAGCCGCGTGTGACAAGTTCCACCGCGATGGCAGCGGCCAGCATGTGCGTTGTTTTTCCAATCCGGCCAGTGGTCCTAAGCACGATGCATCACCCTTGCCCTCTTCCAGAAAACCACTCCAGGCGCCTGGCAATTGCAACATGCGGATGGTGTGGCCGGTGGGCGCGGTGTCGAACACGATGTGGTCAAAGTCCTGTGTCAGCACGCCATCGACCAGCAAGGCAGTGAACTCGTCAAACGCGGCAATTTCGGTGGTGCAGGCGCCAGACAGTTGTTCTTCAATGCCCTTGACGATGGACTCCGGCAGCACGCCGCGCACCGGGCCGTCAATGCGGTCGCGGTAGGCCTGGGCAGCAGCTTGTGGGTCAATTTCCAGCGCGCTCAGGTTCGGTACTTCTGACACGGCGGTGATCTGGTTGCCAATGGTGATACCGAACACCTGGCCGACGTTTGAGGCCGGGTTGGTGCTGACCAGCAGCACACGTTTGCCTTCTGATGCCAGTTGGATCGATGCGGCGCAGGCAATCGAGGTTTTGCCAACGCCGCCCTTGCCGGTGAAGAACAAAAAGCGAGGAGCTTGGGCAAGGAACTTCATTCGCAGCACTTTCCGCCACTGCAGCAAGAGTTGCTGGCAGCTTCAGATGCTGGGTCGGTCAGTGTGGCTGGTGCGCCAATCCAGCGCGCCAAATCGTCCCGGCTGGGGTAACGCCCGGCAAAGGCCACTTCGCCATCCACCAAAGTGATGGGCAGGGCAGATTCGCCCGAACGCTCCAGTAAGCCTTTAACCGCAGCGTTTTCCGCAAAGGCTATGGGTTGCTGCGCCAAGTTAAGGCGCTCGATGGTTAACCCCTGTTGTTTCGCCCAATCCGCATCGGCTGAAAAATCAACCAGCATCTGATCAACGTCGTTGCCACACACACCGCTGCTGCAGCACAGGGCGGGGTCAAATACTTGTACTTTTTTCATCTGTGCTTCCTAGGGTGAGATTCAATTTGAGGTGAATCCACTTGGCTCGTGCGAACCAAGTGCGGCAGTCCATCAACTCAGGCGGACGTCAGCGGCCAATGCGGTCGAGTTCAGCCTTGAGCTTGTCAGGGAAGTGCTGCAAACCACTCAGCGGCAGTGCTAAAAAGGCTTCAATGCGTGCACGCAAAATTTGGTGGGCGGTCATGGCTTCCAACCCTCGGGTGCCAAGTGGCTAAAGGTGACCTCAGCCAGGATCGAGCGGCAGGCGTTGCCGGTACACAAAAGAGAAAGTTCATGGGCTGATCAGTGAGTGATGGGATAAAGCAAATGAAGGCGGCTCAGGGGCAGACGGGTTCCAGGCAAATCTCGGCACACTGTTCGGGATGACCTGCGCAGCACTCGGCGGTCAGATAGACAATCAGTTCCTGCATCAGGCCTAGGTTGGCCCGGTACCTTTGATAGCGCCCCTCTTGCACCACCGACACCAGTTGTGCGTGGGTCAAAGCCTTCAGGTGAAATGACAGGTTGGTGGGTGGCACTTCGAGCGCAGTGCCAATTTCCCCGGCCACCAGGCCTTGCGGCCCGGTTTTGACCAGCAGGCGGAATATGTCCAGCCGCACGCCCGAGGCGAGCGATTCAAAAACAGTGGTGGCAAGTTGTTTGTCCATTCTGCAATGATACAACTATTATTGAAATATTGATCAATAAAATTGCGCGCACCGTTACAACGATTGCTGTCCCTCAGAAAACCCTGTACTGCTGACTTCGGCTCACCCGTACGTGTCATGTTCTTCTAGCAGGCAGCGGCCACCGGACAGGACTGCCCGCGTGCCTAAATCCTGGCGGTGAAGCCAGTCACGATGAGGGCTTGTAGAGATGTCCGGAACAGATTCTCTACATCGGGTCTTTTAGGCGTTCCGATAATTCAAGTTCTGTTGAATTGACATCAAACACTGATGTTTGTTGTGTTTTTTGCTCACTTTTTAATTTTTCACTAGAAACGGTTTCTAGTGAGAATGCTTTTTCTGTTATGTTTTTGGCGCTCGGAAGCACCCATTTGCGCGTGGCGGTGATGGGCTTATTCATCGTCGTCCACCAGTCCATCAGGCACCACTTCAGGCACGGCCATGCGTCACGGCATCACGCAACACGGCATTGATGCGGGTTTGCCATCCCGGCCCTGTTGCCTTGAATGCGTCAAGCACTTCAGCATCTACCCGCATATTCAATGTCGGGCGCTTCACAGCCACGGCAGGGCGGCCACGGCCCCGCTTGATGGTCGCACTTGCCCAATACGCAGACACGGCGGCGGCATCGTTGGGGTCGTATGGGTCGCTCTCAGGCGTGAACGGCACTGGCGCATCTTGCGCGGCCTCACGCTTGACACGCTCCCAGTTGGTGCCTGCCTGTTCAGTTTGTTTCTTGATAGTTGGCATACAACGTCCTTTCTTGTTTCGATGCCCGGCGCAATGAGATTGAACGAACTTCGTCCAGTTCACGCAGCACATACACCAGCGCCAGCACCACGCCTGCAACCTCCACCATTGCCACGTCCATCAATCGGGCCTCGCCAGCCTTCGGTGATTCAATCGTCAGTTTGTCCGGCGCATTGAACACCAGCGGCGCATCAGCCAGAGACAAACCATGCTTGACGATATTGGCGGCGTCTTTGTTTGGGTCAAAGGTGAATCGCATTGTTGTTTATTGTATTGGCATCAATTCAATGAGTCAACCTGCCACCACGCGCAGCTTGCTCGGCTCTTGGGCGGCATCGAACTGCACCCCGGCCTCTTGCAAAATCCACGCTTCGATTTTCTCGTGGTGCACGCGCAGCAGGTCAAGCGGTCGGCGAATGTAGTTCTGTTCGCGCACGCCTTGTGGTGCATGGTCTTGAATCTGTGCACTGATGCCACCGGGTATGTCCACCCATAGCGTCAATTTCGGGGGAGTGGTCTCCCGACAGCCAGACGGCGACGCCGGTTCCGCGCTCCATTCCGTGTTTCATCAGCAAATAGCGCTCAACATGTTTCAGAGCGTCGGCATGGGCATTGGCTCGGCGGTCGGGAGCTGCACAAGCATCAGCGGGACCACAGGTGAGCCGTTACCCGGTAACGCTAAGTCAGATGGCACCCTACCTGTTGGCTCTGGATTTGGGAAATCGTCTTACATCTGCCGTTACATCGTGCCCAACAAACAAAAACCCCACTATCTTTTAAATAGCAGGGTTTCTATGTGCCATAAGGCTTTATGACTGGTGGCCTGGGGCGGAATCGAACCACCGACACAAGGATTTTCAATCCTCTGCTCTACCGACTGAGCTACCGGGCCTGAGCCGGGAATTATATCAGGTCAATGGCTTGTTTTTTCCAAGCAAACGGGGTTTTTACCCGCGCTTACGGGTCAAATCTACGCCTAACTGCTTGAGTTTGCGATAAAGGTGCGTGCGCTCAAGGCCAGTCTTTTCAGCCACTCGTGTCATGGACCCATTTTCCTTGGCCAGATGAAACTCAAAATAAGCCTTTTCATATTCGTCGCGACCTTCACGCAAAGGCTTGTCAAGCATGAAGTGCTGCGTCACCTGCGGGCCAGAATCGACCATCGGTATGATCATCCCGACAGGTATGTCGACAGCCGCCTCTACTGTCAAACCCATGCGCGCCTGAAGACCAGGGGCAGGCGTGGTGAGCTTGCGCAATGACCCACGCATCAACCCTTGTTCAACGGCCTTGAGCAACTTTTGCATGGTGATGGGTTTCTCAAGAAACGCCAATGCGCCAATGCGGGTGGCTTCCACTGCGGTGTCAATGGTGGCGTGGCCACTCATCATAATCACCGGCATGGTCAATGCGCCGGTGGCCGACCATTCTTTAAGCAACGTGACGCCGTCAGTGTCAGGCATCCAGATATCAAGCAGAACCAGATCGGGGCGGTCACGCAAGCGGGCAGCGCGAGCCTGCGCTGCGTTTTCAGCGACTTCCACCGTGTGGCCTTCGTCGTTGAGAATTTCACACAGCAGATCGCGAATGCCTAGTTCGTCATCCACCACCAAAATGTTTGCCATGTTGTCGCGAGTCCCTTGAAAAATAGCTGTGTTGTTTGGTTCTAGCTGTGCAGCGTGCTCACACCTTGACCGACAGCGAATGATAACGACACTTGTGCACCGCAAAGTTGACCATCCACCAACCGGTTTGCGATTTCCACGCGTGTGCCGTGTTCATCGGCTATTTTTTTCACCACGGCCAACCCCAACCCTGTTCCTTTGTCTTTGGTGGTGACGTAGGGCTCAAAGGCCCGCTTGAGGATGTGATCCGGAAAACCTGTGCCGCAGTCCAGTATGCTCAGACGCACCCGCTGCGTGCCTGGCAGCCACTGGGTCTTGAGCACCACCTCTGCAGATGCCCCAGCACGCCCGGCGCTCACGGTCGCATCCTGCGCGTTTTGTAACAGGTTGTGCATGATTTGACGCAGTTGCTGTGCATCTCCCAGAATATGCGGGCAGTCAGGGTCAAGCTCAGCCAGCACGCTGACCTGTGCCCCCTCGTTGATGTACAAATTAAGCACATCCTGCGCCAACTCATTCAGGTCCACTGGTTTGAGTTCTGCCGCAGGCAAACGTGCGTAATCACGAAATTCATTGACCAACCGTTTCATTGCATCCACCTGATCAACGATGGTTTTGACAGATTTGGTCAACAAGGCCTGCTCGAGCGCCCCGACTTTGCCTGAGAGCTTCATCTCCAGACGTTCTGCAGAGAGTTGAATCGGGGTCAGAGGGTTTTTGATCTCATGGGCCAGGCGGCGTGCCACTTCGCCCCACGCCTGCGAGCGCTGCGCAGAGACAATTTCAGAGATGTCATCAAACACCAGCAAGCGCTGGTTGCCGGGCAACTCGGCGCCCCGCGCGATCAGGGTGATGGTGTCGTTGGCGGGGCGACCAATCTGCGCTGTGCCGGTACCGCCAAGTTCAAAAGATTGTTGCCAGTGGTCAAGACTGCGCTCTGGCGAGTGCGCCAGAAACGTCTGGAATTGCTGCTGCACGCTAGCGCCAAAAGTCTGCAGGCCTTCAATATCGGCTAGCCTCTTGCCTTCATGGGCTGCCAGGGGTATGCGCAAAATGCGGGTTGCGCCTGGGTTGGACGACACAATGGCGCCGTCCGCACTGAGCACCATCACGCCTGCCGTGAGGTTGTCAAGAATCGTCTGCAAGTTGGCACGCGCTGCGTTGACTTGCTGCATGCTGGATTGCACTGCCTGTCGCGCATCAGAGAGCTGCTGCGTCATGTCGGCAAACGAGCGCGTCAAGCCGTCCAGTTCGTCCTTGCCGCTCAAGGTGGCCTTGGGGGTCAAATCGCCGGCGGCCACTTCACGCACGCCATCGGCCAACAGCAGCAAGGGCCGGGCGATTTGATTGCCCAGCACCACCGCCAGCAAGACGCTACCGAACACGGCCATGAACAAGCTCAAGGTCAAGGTGCCAACGTACATCCGGCGCAACCCATCGCGGGCCAATGCGCGTTCCTGGTACTCGCGGTTGGCTTGCGTCACTGCCAATGCATCACGCACCAGCGACGAAGGCAGCACCTTCACCGCCAGCAAGTAACGTGATTCACCAAGGTCGCCCAAGCCGCTGCTGCTCACCAGCACCAGCGCTTTGATGCGTGCATTGGTGGTGTCACCAGCCACGCCGTCATCCAAGCCCTCGCTCCAGGTCACCACCCGCTGGATGCGCGCCGCCCGGAACTGGGTCTGGGCAGGCAAATCCGGATTTAGTTGATACCGGGATTTGCCCGCGGCGGCAATCAAGCGCCCAGATGCGCCCCACAGCATCAGGTCGTCGGCAGCCATGGCGTCACGGGCGCGCTCCAGCGGCAAGGCCGCGCTGGCATCAGGCACATCAGTCAACAGGGCGGCCGCAGCACGGGTCTTGCCTGCCAGATCGGTTGACAACGCCTCCAGCGAGGTGCGCCCAAGATTCAGGCCCGCTTCCAGCGCACCTTCCACCTTGACATCAAACCAACTCTCAATGGAGCGCGTGACAAACTGATAAGACACGACATAAATCAACATGCCCGGTGCAAACCCCGCCAGGGCAAACACTGCGGCCAGCTTGACCAGAAGGCGACTGCCAAATTTCTTCTGCCGAAGGCGCAGGATGAGTCGGTAGGCAATCCAGAGGATCACCAACACCAGCAAGGAAGCCACCGCCACGTTGAGTGCAAACAGCTGGGCATAGTTGCGTTCGTACAAATCACGGTTGGTGGTGGCCTGTGTCAGCAAAAACAACAGCACCAGACCAATAAGCACCATGGCCGTGAGGCCAAGGCTGACCGTCCAGCGCAGGGTGCGTGAACTCCTGGGCGCGACTGGTTTCGCCGTGCGTGGGGCGCTCATTTGACCGAGTCCAGGTTCAGCGTCTGGATGGCAGCCAGCGAGATTTGCCAGTCTGACTGACCCAAAGTGCCAATCTGCAGCGGCCTGGGCAATTGGGCCACGTCCAGCCGGAAACGAAATTCGACGATGTGTTTCACCCCGGGCTCAATGTCTGCGGCATCCGCAATACGCCAGTGTGACACGCGACGCACTGCGGCCATAGCATCTTGTACGCTGTCAAAATTTTGATTGAGTGCCAGGCCTTGCGCAGAGTCATTGACTTCGCCCGCTGTGACGTTGAGCCGCCAGCGCCGCGTCAATGGGTGATATGCCAGGCGCACCTGCCGCTGCACACTGACAAGCGTGCGGTTGGTCCAGTACCAACGTTCACGCAAAACGTCAGCTTCGACCAAAAAATAAATGGGGATGCCTTTAAGCAAGGCATCTTCCACCACCATTGGCAATTCAAACTTGAGCGTCGTGGACAACCACACGCCGTCGTCGATGCGTTCGATCTTGAGCTCTGGTGACTGTACGGGCACCGCCTCGGCACGCGCGACCCCGGCAGCCAGGCCACACAACACGGCAGCGAGCAGCCAGGCGAGCCAGCTAGGCCGTTGATTTTTCAAGCAATGCGTAATAAAAGCCGTCATGGTCACCCAGTGGATTGTCCGTGGACGGGAGCGCTTGGTCACACCCTCCAGGCAACAAATGCCCAGGAGATGTCAACAATTTCGCCAGAGTGTTGCGGGCAAGGAACGCATTGATCTGCGCGCTGCCCTCCGCCTTGAACACGGAACAGGTGCAATACAGGAGGCGGCCACCCGGTTTGACCACCTGCCACAGCGCGGCCAGCAGCCTGGCCTGAATGCCTGCGAGTTGCGCGATGTCGGTCTGGCGGCGCAACCAACGGATGTCGGGGTGGCGCCGCACAATGCCCGAAGCCGAGCAGGGCGCATCCAGCAGTACCGCATCAAAAGGCACACCATCCCACCACCTTGACACATCTGCAGCATCAAACGCCAGCACCTCGGCGGCAAGGCCCAACCGCTGTAAATTCTGATGGATGCGCTCGCAGCGAACCGGATCGATGTCCAAAGCGGTGACTGACACATCGGCAAATTCCAGCAAATGTGCCGTTTTACCGCCTGGTGCGGCACAGGCATCGAGCACGCGCAGCCCTGCGGTATCAACCTGACCTGCGAAAAGCAACGGTGCAGCCAACTGAGCGGCCGCATCTTGTACCGACACCCAGCCCTCGCTAAAGCCAGGCAGCTGCTGCACCACAACCGCACTCGCCAGTTCCAGGCCACTGTCCGCCACAAGCGTTGCCGCCATGCCTACCGCCTTCAACTCGTCCAGATAAGCCAAGCGGCTGATGCGTCGGGTATTGACCCGCAGCGTCAGCGGCGCCTGGGCGTCATTGGCCGCCAAAATCGCTTGCCACCGGTCTGGCCAATCAACCTGTAGTTGGGCGATCCACCAGGGTGCATGGTTCCAACGGGCCGTGTTGTCATATTCGGTTTGTGCCACCAGCGCATCCCGTTCACGTAAAAACCGGCGCAGGCAGGCGTTGATGAAGGACGCTTGGGGTTTGATCGCGACTGTTTTTTTAGCCGACTCAACCGTTTGATTGACCAAGGTATGCGTGTCATACAGCGCTTCGTCAGGCTGCCACAGCAGCGCCAACGCCGTGCACAACAAGGCGTCTGCAGCGGCTGGCGGCGTGCGCGGTGCCAGCAACTTACGCAACGCCTGGGCCCGCCCTAGCGAGCGCAAGACGGCAAAACTCAAAGCCTGCACACCCGAACGCAGCGGCGTGGGTACATCCTCAAGCGCAGCCGTACCAGATTGCCCCTGGCGAATCGCCTGCAACACGCCTGCTGTCACCTGCAATTGGCGCCAGAGTGGCGGTGTCAGACCGTTGGTCATCATGAATAAATTTGCATAAAAAAGCGCCTCAAGCCCTTATGAATAGAGCGTGAGACGCTATTTTTTAAGTAGCTAACTAAGTCACTCGGCGGCCGCGCCCTCGCCCTGCTCGGCTTCGCTTTCACCAGCCAGTTCTGCGGCTTCAGCCTCTGCAATGGCGCGACGCTCAGCATCGTCCATGTTCTCGCGAACCTTGCGGGCTTCGTGGTACGCCATGCCCGTGCCAGCAGGAATGAGACGACCCACAATGACGTTCTCTTTCAGGCCACGCAAGCCATCGCGCTTGCCCATGATGGCAGCTTCGGTCAGCACGCGGGTGGTTTCCTGGAAGGAAGCCGCGCTGATGAAACTGTCGGTAGACAACGATGCCTTGGTGATACCAAGCAACAAGTTGGTGAACACGGCTGGAATCTTGCCTTCGGCACGCAACGCATCGTTGGTGTTGAGCATTTCAGAGCGCTCCACCTGCTCACCATTGATGTAAGTGGAATCACCGGCGGCTTCGACCACCACGCGGCGCAGCATCTGACGAACAATCACTTCAATGTGCTTGTCGTTGATCTTCACGCCCTGCAATCGGTACACGTCCTGCACTTCGTCCACGATGTAGCGCGCCAGTTCTTCGGCACCGAGCAGGCGCAAGATGTCTTGTGGGTCGGCCGGGCCGTCCACCACCACTTCACCCTTGTTGACGATCTGGCCTTCGTGCACCAAGATGTTCTTTTCCTTGGGCACCAGGTCTTCCCAGACCTTGCCTTCGGGGTCGGTGATCTGCATACGAATCTTGCCCTTGGTTTCCTTGCCGAACGAGATCGTGCCGGTCATTTCAGCCAACACGCCCTTGTCTTTGGGGGAACGGGCTTCAAACAACTCGGCCACACGCGGCAAACCACCGGTAATGTCGCGGGTTTTTTGGCCTTCCACCGGGATACGCGCCAAGACTTCGCCAGGCCCCACATCCTGGCCATCACGCACTTGCACCAAAGCGCCAATCGGGAAACCAATCGTCACCGCGTGGTCGGTGCCCGGGATGCGGACTTCGTTGCCCGAGGCATCGATCAGCTTGACGATCGGACGCACCACCTTGGCAGAGCCACGGTGTTTCGGGTCAATCACCACCAGGGTGGAAAGACCCGTGACATCGTCCACCTGTTTGGCCACCGTCAGGCCTTCAATCACATTCTCGAATTGCGCCTTGCCTGCGAACTCGGTAATGATCGGGCGTGTCAAGGGGTCCCAATTGGCCAGAATGGCGCCGGCCTTGATGGTTTGGTCAGACTTGACGGTCAACACCGCACCGTAGGGCACTTTATGGCGCTCACGCTCACGGCCGTGTTCATCATGAATGACGATTTCGCCAGAACGGGAAATCACCACCAGCTCGCCCTTGCCATTGGTCACATAACGCATGGTGGCGTTAAAGCCGATGTTGCCGTTGGACTTGGCTTCAACACTCGATGCTATTGCCGCACGCGATGCGGCACCACCAATGTGGAAGGTCCGCATGGTCAACTGGGTACCGGGCTCACCGATGGACTGCGCGGCAATCACGCCCACAGCCTCACCCCCATTGACCAGACCACCTCGGCCCAAGTCACGGCCGTAACAACGGGCGCAGATACCAAAGCGGGTTTCACAGGTCAGCGCTGTGCGCACCTTGACTTCGTCCACACCGGCGATTTCGAGTTCGTCGATCAGGTCTTCGTCCAGCATGGCGCCCGCCGGAGCCAGCACCGACTGGTTTTCCGGGTGCAGGATGTCGTCAGCGGCGGTACGACCCAGAATGCGGTCGCGCAAGGATTCAATCACTTCGCCGCCTTCGACGATGGCGCGCATTAGGTAACCGGCGTGGGTGCCGCAGTCTTGCTCGGTCACCACCAGGTCTTGCGTCACATCCACCAGACGACGCGTCAAATAACCCGAGTTGGCGGTTTTCAAGGCGGTGTCTGCCAAGCCTTTTCGCGCACCGTGGGTGGAGATGAAGTACTCCAGCACGTTCAGACCTTCCCGGAAGTTGGCGGTAATGGGGGTCTCGATGATGGAGCCATCGGGCTTGGCCATCAAACCCCGCATACCGGCCACCTGGCGAATCTGCGCCGGGGAACCCCGGGCACCAGAGTCCGCCATCATGTAAATCGAGTTGAAGGACTCTTGTGTCACTTGGTTGCCATGGCGGTCAGTGACCGTCTCTTTGGAGAGCTGGGCCATCATCACCTTGGCCACTTCGTCACCCGATTTGCCCCAGATGTCCACCACCTTGTTGTAGCGCTCACCGGCGGTCACCAGACCGGAGGTGTACTGCTGGGCAATTTCCTTGACCTCTTTTTCAGCCCGCTCAATGATCTCGGGTTTCTCGGTCGGCACCAGCATGTCTTCAATCGAGATCGAGATGCCGGAGCGCGTTGCCAGACGGTAGCCGTACTGCAGCAGCTTGTCGGCAAACACCACGGTTTCTTTCAGACCACACTTGCGGAACGACACATTGATCAGTTTGGAAATTTCTTTCTTCTTTAAGGCCTTGTTGATATTGGAGAAAGGCAAGCCCTTGGGCAGGATTTCAGACAACAACGCACGCCCAGCGGTGGTTTCCCACAGCTTGGTGGAAGGCACCAGTTCACCGCTTTCTTTGTCCTTGGTGTATTCGGTCAAACGCACGTTGATGCGTGCGCTCATTTCAACCTCACCCGCATCAAAGGCACGCTGGACTTCACTCACGTCAGAGAAAATCAGACCTTCGCCCTTGCCGTTGATGCGGTCACGGGTGGTGTAGTACAGACCCAGCACCACGTCTTGCGACGGCACGATGGAGGGCTCGCCATTGGACGGGAACAGCACATTGTTGGAAGCTAGCATCAAGGTGCGGCATTCCATTTGGGCTTCCACCGACAAAGGCACGTGAACCGCCATCTGGTCACCGTCAAAGTCGGCATTGAACGCAGCGCAAACCAGTGGGTGCAATTGAATCGCTTTGCCTTCAATCAAAATCGGCTCAAACGCCTGGATACCCAGGCGGTGCAAGGTAGGGGCCCGGTTGAGCATGACCGGGTGTTCGCGGATCACTTCTTCCAGAATGTCCCACACCACGGGTGTGCCGGTTTCAACTTCTTTCTTGGCCGCCTTGATGGTGGTGGCGATGCCCATGGCTTCCAGACGAGCGAAGATGAAGGGCTTGAACAACTCCAAAGCCATCAGCTTGGGCAGGCCGCACTGGTGCAATTTGAGCGTTGGGCCCACCACAATCACGGAGCGGCCTGAGTAGTCCACCCGTTTACCCAGCAAATTCTGGCGGAAACGACCACTCTTGCCTTTGATCATGTCGGCCAGCGACTTGAGGGCACGCTTGTTGGCACCGGTCATAGCTTTACCGCGACGGCCGTTGTCGAGCAGGCTGTCAACCGCTTCTTGCAACATGCGCTTTTCATTGCGGGCAATGATTTCCGGCGCTTTGAGTTCCAGCAAACGGCGCAGACGGCTGTTGCGGTTGATCACGCGACGGTACAGGTCGTTCAGGTCAGAGGTGGCAAAACGGCCACCGTCAAGCGGCACCAACGGGCGCAGGTCTGGCGGCAACACCGGCAGCACGTCAAGCACCATCCACTCAGGTTTGATGCCTGATTTTTTGAAGGCTTCAAGCAGTTTGAGGCGCTTGGTGTTCTTTTTGATCTTCAGCTCGGAGCCGCTTGGGTCATTGCGCAGCTTTTCGATTTCGCTGTCGATGTCGAGGCTTTGCAGCAATTCCTTGACGCCCTCGGCACCCATCTTGGCCTGGAATTCGTCACCGTATTCCTTGAACTTGGCATCGAAATCGTCTTCCGACATGATGCTGTATTTCTTCAGCGGGGTCATGCCGGGGTCGGTCACCACATAGGCTTCAAAGTACAACACGCGCTCGATGTCGCGCAGGGTCATGTCCAGCACCAGGCCCAAACGGCTGGGCAGAGATTTCAGGAACCAGATGTGGGCGCAAGGTGCCGCCAGGTCAATGTGCCCCATGCGCTCGCGACGCACTTTGGTCTGCGTCACTTCAACGCCGCACTTCTCGCAGATGACGCCACGGTGCTTCAGGCGCTTGTACTTGCCACACAGGCATTCGTAGTCTTTGATAGGGCCAAAAATCTTGGCACAAAAGAGACCATCACGCTCAGGCTTGAAGGTGCGGTAGTTGATGGTTTCAGGCTTTTTGACTTCGCCAAAGGACCAGGACCGGATTTTCTCGGGCGAGGCCATGCCAATCGTGATGGCATCGAAATGCTCGTCGGGCGTAAATTGCTTGAACAGGTCGAGTAATGATTTCATGACACTATTTCCTTAATCAGTTGAGGACAGAGCAAATTTGCGGCGCAAATCTTGGTCTGTCCCGCAAGGTCTTCAATTTAGTTGAGGACAGAGCAAATTTGCGGCGCAAATCTTGGTCTGTCCCGCAATTCATCAGGAACGTTCCAGCTCGATATCCAGACCCAATGAGCGGATTTCCTTGACCAGGACGTTGAACGATTCCGGCATACCGGCTTCGATCGAGTGTTCGCCTTTGACGATGCTCTCGTACACCTTGGTACGACCCAACACGTCATCGGATTTGACGGTAAGCATTTCCTGCAAGGTGTAGGCGGCGCCGTAAGCTTCCAGTGCCCACACTTCCATTTCACCGAAACGCTGGCCACCAAACTGCGCCTTGCCGCCCAGCGGCTGCTGTGTGACCAGGCTGTACGGGCCGGTGGAGCGGGCGTGCATCTTGTCGTCCACCAAGTGGTGCAGCTTCAGGTAATGCATGTAGCCAATGGTGGTGGGGCGCTCAAAGCGGTCACCGGTGCGGCCGTCATACAGGTAGGCCTGGGTGCGGGTATCTGTCAAACCCTTGGCCTTTGCAATGTCATCCGGGAACGCGATTTTCAGCATCGACCGAATTTCTTCCTCAGTGGCACCATCGAACACTGGTGTGGCAAACGGCATACCGCTGGTCAGGTTAGACGCCATGTCAAGCAACTGCTCGTCGCTAAGTTGCGCCAGGTCTTCCTTGCGACCGGTGGTGTTGTAGATGCCATCAAGGAACTGACGCAGCTCAGCCACCCGGCTTTCGTGTTGCAGCATGTCGCCAATGCGGTGGCCAATGCCTTTACCGGCCCACCCCAAATGAACCTCAAGCACCTGCCCGATGTTCATCCGCGAGGGCACGCCCAACGGGTTCAGCACGATGTCACAAGGTGTGCCATCGGCCATGTGCGGCATGTCTTCCACCGGCAAAATCTTGGAGACCACGCCCTTGTTGCCGTGCCGGCCCGCCATCTTGTCACCGGGTTGCAGATGACGTTTGACCGCCACATACACCTTGACCATCTTCAGCACACCGGCTGGCAGGTCGTCGCCTTGCGTGAGCTTTTTACGCTTTTCTTCAAACGCCAGATCAAAACGGTGACGGGTTTGCTCCAGTGAGTTCTTGATGCTTTCCAGCTGGGCAGACACTTCATCTTCAGCCGGACGGATGTCAAACCAATGGAATTTCTCTACAGCGGCGAGGTAAGCTTTGTCGAGCTTGGTGCCTTTGGCGAGCTTTTGCGGGCCACCGTTGGCCACTTTGCCAATCAGAAGCTTTTCAATACGGTCGAACGCATCGGCCTCCACAATGCGCAGCTGGTCGTTCAAGTCAAGACGGAAGCGCTTGAGTTCGTCGTCAATGATCTGCTGTGCACGGCGGTCACGGGTGATGCCTTCGCGGGTGAACACCTGCACGTCAATCACGGTGCCTTGCGAGCCTTGGTCCACGCGCAGCGAGGTGTCTTTCACATCGCTGGCTTTTTCGCCAAAGATGGCGCGCAACAGTTTTTCTTCAGGGGTCAGCGTGGTCTCGCCTTTGGGTGTGACCTTGCCCACCAGGGTGTCGCCTGGTTGCACTTCTGCACCCACATAGATAATGCCCGACTCATCCAGACGGTTGAGTTGCTGCTCGCTCAGGTTGGGAATATCACGGGTGATTTCTTCGGCGCCGAGCTTGGTGTCACGCGCCATGACAACCAGTTCTTCGATGTGAATCGAGGTGTAGCGGTCTTCAGCCACGACCCGCTCACTTATCAAAATCGAGTCTTCGAAGTTGTAGCCGTTCCAGGTCATGAAGCCGATCAGCATGTTCTGGCCCAAAGCCAGTTCACCCAGATCCGTCGATGCCCCATCGGCAATCACATCACCCTTGGCCAGGTGGTCGCCTTTTTTGACAATCGGGCGCTGGTGGATGTTGGTGTTTTGGTTGGAGCGCTGGTATTTGATCAGGTTGTAGATGTCCACACCCACTTCACCTGCCTGCGCCTCTGCATCGTTGACGCGAATCACGACACGGCTGGCATCCACGTAGTCCACTACACCACCACGGGTCGCCACAACCACCGTGCCGGAGTCAACTGCAGCCACGCGCTCGATCCCAGTGCCGACCATCGGCTTTTCCGGACGCAAGACAGGCACGGCCTGACGTGACATGTTGGCACCCATCAAGGCGCGGTTGGCATCGTCGTGCTCAAGGAACGGCACCAAAGAGGCTGCCACAGAGACGATCTGCGCGGGCGACACGTCCATGTACTGCACACGCTCGGCACCGACCAGAATGGATTCACCCGCCTCACGGGCAGAAATCAGGTCACCGGTCAGTTGACCTTCCTTGTTCAGGGTCGCGTTGGCCTGGGCAATCACGTACTTGCCTTCTTCAATGGCAGACAGGTAATCAATGTCCATCGTCACCTTGCCATCCACCACGCGGCGGTAAGGGGTTTCAATGAAGCCATAGTCGTTCAATCGGGCATACAGCGCCAACGAGTTGATCAGGCCAATGTTCGGACCTTCTGGCGTTTCAATCGGGCAGACGCGACCGTAATGGGTCACGTGCACGTCACGCACCTCAAAACCAGCACGCTCACGCGTCAAACCTCCCGGACCAAGGGCCGACACGCGGCGCTTGTGGGTGATCTCGGACAGCGGGTTGGTCTGGTCCATGAACTGCGACAACTGCGACGCACCGAAGAACTCTTTCAGCGCAGCAGAAATGGGCTTGCTGTTGATCAAGTCATGCGGCATCAAAGGTTCTTGCTCGGCCTGGCCCAGACGCTCCTTGACGGCTTTTTCAATACGCGCCAAACCCATGCGGTATTGGTTCTCGGCCAGCTCGCCGACACAACGGACACGACGGTTACCAAGGTGGTCGATGTCATCGACTTCACCATGGCCGTTGCGCAAGTCGACCAGAATCTTGACCACGGCCAAAATGTCTTCGTTGGTCAACACCATGGGCCCGGTGGATTCCGGACGGCCCATCTTGGCGTTGAACTTCATACGGCCCACGCGCGACAGGTCATAGGTATCGGGGTTGTAGAACAGGCGCTGGAACAGGGCCTGCACCGCGTCTTCAGTGGGTGGCTCGCCAGGACGCATCATGCGGTAAATGGCGACTCGTGCGGCAAATTCGTCTACTGTTTCGTCAGTGCGCAGGGTCTGAGAGATATAAGCGCCCTGATCCAGTTCATTGGTGTAGATGCAGGCCAGATCCTGCACACCAGACGTGCGCAATTTTTTCAGCAACAGTTCTGTCAGCTCTTCATTGGCTTTGGCCAGAATCTCACCCGTGTCGGCGTCGACGACATTGCGGGCCACGACACGGCCAATCAAAAAGTCTTCCGGCACCGAAATATGGGTGGTACCCGACTGCTCCAGTTCACGAGTGTGACGCACTGTCACACGCTTTTCTTTGACCACAACGACATTGCCACTCTTGTCGGTGATGTCAAAACGGGCCACTTCACCCCGCAGACGTTCGGCTACAAATTCCATTTGTGCGCCACTGTCCATCAGACGGAAGTTGTCGTTCACGAAGAAGTTGGCAAGGATGGATTCGTTGTTAAGACCGATGGCCTTGAGCAGAATCGTCACGGGCATCTTGCGGCGTCGGTCAACCCGGAAGTACAGAATGTCTTTGGGGTCAAACTCGAAGTCGAGCCATGAACCACGGTAAGGAATGATGCGCGCCGAAAACAGCAACTTGCCTGAGCTGTGTGTTTTGCCCTTGTCGTGTTCAAAAAACACGCCAGGTGAGCGGTGCAACTGGGACACGATCACGCGTTCCGTGCCGTTGATCACAAACGAGCCTTTTTCGGTCATCAAAGGCACTTCGCCCATGTAGACCTCTTGCTCCTTGACTTCTTTGACCACCTTGTTTTGCGTGGTGGAAGACTCACGGTCATAAATGATCAGTTGCACCTTGGCGCGCACGGCGGAGGCAAACGTCAAGCCACGGGTCTGGCATTCACGCACATCAAACGCGGGCTTGGCCAGGTTGTAGTCGAGGTATTTCATCTCGACAAAACCGTTATGCGAAACGATGGGGAAGGCGGCAGCAAAAGCAGCCTGAAGACCTTCGTTGGTGCGCTTTTTGGGCGCAACTTCCGCTTGAAGAAACGCTATGTAAGCGTCCTTTTGCATCTGCAACAAGTAGGGAATTTCCAGCACGCTGTCGCGCGTACCAAAATTTTTACGAATCCGCTTGCGTTCGGTGTATGAGTAAGCCATGAGATCTCCGGGCAACTAGAGGAACTGGGGTAGTCCTGGGCGACTTTAAATCTTGGTGATTGGCCACTACCAATCATTGGCGGACGGTCGCACATTGCATGCAACCCGAACCAAGGCATCTTCTGCTGTCGGGGTTAGAAGACACTGAAGAAAGTTTGTTCAAACTTTTTTCAGTGCGCTCTCAAGAAACACCAAAGGCTGGAGGCCTGTGACAGCACTCCAGCCCTTGAACAAACTCAATTACTTGAGTTCAGCCTTGGCACCAGCATCAATGAGCTTCTTCAAAGCGGCATCAGCATCAGCCTTGGAAACGCCTTCCTTGACGTTCTTCGGTGCGCCGTCAACCATGTCCTTGGCTTCTTTCAAGCCCAGACCCGTGATCTCGCGAACAGCCTTGATGACTGACACTTTTTGGGCGCCGGCTTCGAGCAGAACCACATTGAATTCTGTCTTCTCTTCAGCCACTGCCGCAGCAGCACCGCCGCCAGCGGCAGGTGCCGACATGGCAGCTGCGCTCACGCCAAATTTCTCTTCGATGGCTTTCACCAGGTCGTTGAGTTCCATGACCGTCATGCTGTCGAGCGCGGTCAAAAATGCGTCTTTATCGAATGCCATTTTGATTTCCTAACAATATTGGTTACTACGGACAGGCTGCAATTAAGCTGCAACTGCCTCTGCGGGGGCAGCTTCTGCTTCTGCTGCACCTGCGCCACGTTGCTCCGCCAATGCGGCCAGCACACGAGCTGTACGCGAAATTGGCGACTGCATCAAGCCCAACAACTGAGCCAACAACACTTCCTTTGAAGGAATGCTTGCCAATTGCTTCACGCCGTCAACATCCAAAGCTTTTCCAGCAAATGCACCACCACGAATGACCAACTTGGCGTTGGTTTTCGCGAATTCCGCGACCACTTTCGCGGCAGCGACTGCATCTTCAGAGAAGCCATAGATCAGCGGGCCGGTCATCAGATCGGACACAACTTCAAAGCCGCTGCCAGCGACAGCACGGCGCGCCAAGGTGTTTTTCAACACACTCAGAGACACACCATTGCTGCGAGCATTCGCGCGCAATTTGGTCATATCAGCGACCGAGATGCCACGGTATTCCGCCATCACGAGCGTTTGAGCTTTAGCGGCGAGGCCAGTCACGTCACTGATGACCGCTTCTTTCTCACTGCGATTTAAACTCAAGGTCTACTCCTTCAAAATGTGCCCACCAGCGTTTGATACGCCAGTCTTGGGCACGCCACATTGCAGCGACCAACTGTTTCGGAACTTTTCAATTCTTTGGCAGCGGGATCGCCATCTGCGTTGGTTGTCACGATTAAGTGCTTAGAGAAAACTCTTTGCACACCAACGGTCTTGGATGGCCTGTCTGCACAATCAAGTGCAAACAGCCCACCACGTCAGGCAGTCTTTTCAGACCACCAGATTTCTTGCTTGCCTCGCGCGTTACGCAGCGATGGTTTGCATGTCGACACGCACACCTACGCCCATGGTGCTCGACACTGCCACCTTGCGCAGGTACAACCCTTTGCTGGTAGCGGGCTTGGCTTTGGCCAAGGCATCCACCAACGCAGCCAAGTTACCTTGCAGCTTGTCGTTGTCAAAAGAACGACGACCAATGGTGGAATGCACAATACCGGCCTTGTCGACACGGAACTGGACTTGGCCCGCCTTGGCGTTGCGCACAGCTGTCGCCACGTCAGGGGTGACCGTGCCAACCTTCGGGTTTGGCATCAGGCCGCGTGGGCCGAGGATCTGACCCAAGGTACCCACCACACGCATCGCGTCAGGGGCAGCAATCACGATGTCAAAAGGCATGTCACCCGCCTTGATCATCGCTGCCAAATCGTCCATGCCGACAATATCTGCACCAGCAGCCTTGGCTTCTTCAGCCTTAGCACCTTGCGCAAACACTGCCACACGTTTGGTCTTGCCGGTGCCGTTAGGCAACACGACCGCGCCACGCACCACTTGATCCGACTTCTTGGCATCGATACCAAGTTGCACAGCCACGTCGATCGATTCGTCGAACTTGGCGTTGGCGAATTCTTTCACCAGGCCCAGGGCGTCAGCAATCGCGTACAGCTTGCCGAGTTCTACTTTGCCCTGCTGGGACTTTTGTTTTTTTGTCAAGCGAGCCATTTACACACCCTCCACATTCACGCCCATCGAGCGGGCAGAGCCAGCGATGGTACGCACGGCTGCGTCCATGTCGGCGGCAGTCAAATCTTTCATTTTGGTCTTGGCGATTTCTTCGAGCTGTGCGCGCGTGATCTTGCCCACCTTGGTCTTCAGGGGGTTTGCTGAACCCTTGTCGATCTTGACCGCTTTTTTGATCAGGATGGAGGACGGAGGCGACTTGATGACAAAAGTGAAACTCTTGTCTGCATACGCAGTAATCACCACAGGCAGTGGCAGCCCGGGCTCGACACCTTGGGTCTGGGCGTTAAACGCCTTGCAGAACTCCATGATGTTCAAGCCGCGCTGACCCAAAGCCGGGCCAATTGGTGGGGATGGGTTGGCCTTGCCCGCTGGAACTTGCAGCTTGACAAAACCGACGATTTTTTTCGCCATG
>JBBQZG010000044.1:0-20728 GCA_038207945.1 Burkholderiales bacterium | reverse complement strand
AAGAAAACCGGCCGCTGCGTCATCGTGCATGAGGCCACGCGCACCAACGGGCTGGGTGCCGAACTGTCCGCGCTGATTCAGGAGCATTGCTTCTACCACCTGGAGGCCCCCATCGAGCGCGTCACGGGCTGGGACACACCCTACCCGCACGCTCAGGAGTGGGCCTACTTTCCCGGCCCGGCACGTGTGGCGGCCGCCTTCAAACGTGTGATCGAGGCCTGAACATGGCAACGCAAACAATCAAGATGCCCGACATTGGTGAAGGCATTGCCGAGGTCGAACTGGTCGCCTGGCATGTCCAGGTCGGCGATGTGGTGGCTGAAGACCAGATTCTGGCCGACGTGATGACCGACAAGGCCACAGTGGAAATCCCCTCACATGTGGCAGGCACGGTGGTGTCGCTCAACGCGGCAGTGGGTCAAGTGGTGGCGGTGGGCACCGAGATCATTCACATTGAAGTGGCGGGATCGCACCAGCAAGAGGCTGACCAGGCTCAAACAGGGGGCACCATGGCAGCCGCACCTGCAACCACCGCCACGCCTGCCCTGCTTGCTGTACCGGTGGCGTTGCCCACACCGCGGGACGCAAGTCAAACCACGCGGGGCATTGCCGGCTCCGCCATTGCGTCGCCCCATGCATCAATGGACTTTGCACCAAGCGGTCACTTTGCCGAGCCCTTCAACACGCACCCCATCGCCGCCCCGACCGTGCGTCGCCGCGCATGGGAGCTGGGCATTGACCTGCGCCAGGTGACCGCAACCGGCCCAGCTGGGCGCATCACACCAGCCGATCTGGACGCACATGCAACACTCAGCGGTTCAGCCGCGGGACCCGCTCAGGTCGATCAACGCTACGTGCAGCACGATGCGGAGGAGGTCATCCCCGTGATCGGCCTGCGCCGAAAAATTGCGCAAAAAATGCAGGACGCCAAGCGCCACATTCCGCATTTCACTTATGTCGAAGAAATTGATGTGACCGAACTAGAAGACCTGCGTGCCCGCCTGAACGCGCAGCATGGTCACACACGTGGGCGACTCACACTGCTGCCGTTCTTGATCCGGGCGATGGTGCTGGCGGTGCGCGACCACCCCGAAGTGAATGCGCGCTATGACGACGATGCGGGTGTACTCACCCGCTTTTCTGCCGTGCATCTGGGCATCGCAACGCAAACTGATGGTGGCCTGATGGTGCCGGTGATTCGGCATGCCGAGACACTTGACCTTTGGGCCAGCGCCGCAGCCGTGTTGCGGGTCAGTGAAGCGGCCCGAAGCGGCAAAGCAGCGCGTGCAGACTTGAGCGGATCCACCCTCACCCTCACCAGTCTGGGTGCCCTGGGCGGCATCGTCAGCACACCAGTGATCAATCGCCCTGAAGTGGCCATTGTGGGCACCAACCGCATGGTCGAGCGCCCCATGATCAAGGGTGGCGCTGTGGTGGCGCGCAAGATGATGAACCTCTCAAGCTCGTTTGACCACCGGGTGGTAGATGGCCTGCATGCAGCTGAATTTATTCAGCAAATGCGCAGCCATCTGGAGTGCCCGGGCACGCTGCTGGTTTAAACCCGAAAACGGTCGCCTGAGCTGTTGAGCCTGGCGATCAGAGCGCCCGCGATATCGCGCAGGGGAAGAACCTCATCGGCTGCCCCATGCGCAATGGCTTCTTTGGGCATGCCAAAGACCACGCATGAGGCTTCATCTTGGACGAGGTTGTAGCTGCCGGCGTCCTTCATCTCCTTCATGGCCTTTGCGCCATCGTTGCCCATGCCCGTCAACATGATGCCGAAGGCATTGCGTCCGGCGATTTTGGCGCCCGATTTGAACAACACTTCAACCGAAGGCTTGTGCCGATTGACGGGTTCGCCGTCTTCCACCACAGCCACGTAATTCGCGCCACTGCGATCAATCCGGAACTGCGTGCCGCCAGGTGCAATGTAGGCATGCCCGGGCAATATCCGCTCGCCATTGACCGCTTCGCGCACCGAAATCCGGCACAGGCTGTCGAGTCTTGCGGCAAAACTGGTGGTGAAACCCGGTGGCATGTGCTGGGTGATGACAATGGCTGGAAAGTCCGCGGGCAGTTGTGTCAACACTTCCTTGATCGCTTCGGTCCCGCCGGTCGACGCACCAATGAACACCAGTTTTTCGGTTGACACGCGCCCCACCAAAGTGGCAGACAAGCGCTCGCCGGTTTTGTCTTTGGCACCCTGCACTGCCCCTTGCACCGACAGGGTGCGCTTGATGTGCGCCCCCGCAGCAATCCGGATTTTTTCAACGATCTGGGTCGACAACTCGCCGAGGCCATCCACCACACCAATACGGGGCTTGGAGACAAAGTCCACGGCCCCGAGCTCCAGCGCCTTCATGGTGACCTCGGCACCACGCTCCGTCAGCGTCGAAATCATCACCACGGGCATGGGACGCAGGCGCATCAACCGGCCCAAAAAATCAATGCCGTCCATGCGCGGCATTTCAATGTCCAGGGTGAGCACATCGGGGTTCAACGCCCGAATCATTTCCCGGGCGATCAGCGGGTCATTGGCTGCACCGACGCATTCCATATCCGCTTGACGGTTGATGATGCCAGCCAGCAGACTGCGCACCAGTGCCGAATCGTCCACCACAAGCACACGAATCTTCTTCAATTTCCAGCCCTCAAAACAAATCGATCGAACCACCTGATGTCGACTTGACCACCGACAGCGCGTTGCCTTTGCGCTCCTCCACCACCAAGGTCTCTGGATGGGAATGGGCAAGACGCTTCACGAGCGCCTTGCCGGTCACCGGAAAGAAGCAGACTTTTCTGGGATGAATATCCAGCACATCTTGCGACACCACAGGAATGCGCTCCGTGGCAAGGTAGTCAAGCACAAACTTGGTGTTTCTTTCGCCAACATTCATCGAGGTAAACCCCGCCATGACCTGCGCGCCGCCAAACACTTTGGCCTGCATGGATTCACGGCGTGCACCAAGCTTCAGCATTTGATTGATCAGCAACTCCATCGCGTAAGACCCGTAGCGCCCAAACCCATCGGCACTGTCGCCATCAGGCAGCATGAAATGGTTCATGCCCCCCGCCCTGACTCGTCCATCCCAGAGACATGCAGAAATGCAGGAGCCAAGCACCGTCATGATCATGATGTCTTCACTGGCCACAAAATATTCGCCTGGCAGAACTTTGACGGCATCGTACTGAAAGTGATGGTCGCTGTAAAAAAAAGACGCCTCACCCGGGTTGCGCGGCAACGACTTCAAATGGTCAATCTTTGACACGCGAGCGCTGACAACTTTAGCGACGCTCATAGACAGTTTTTCCCTTCAACACAAACAAGTCGCGCGATTCGCTGAAGTTTTCAGCATGCCCGACAAACAGCAGCCCACCAGGAACCATCACCCGGTGAATGCGCTCGAGAACCTTGCGTTGCGTGGGTGCATCAAAATAGATCATTACGTTGCGACAAAACACCACATCAAAGGGCTCGCGAAACGGCCAATCGTCACGCACCAGATTGACCATGATGAACTCCACCATGCGCTGCAACTCCGGCTTGATCCTGACCATGCCGCTGTTGCTTGCCTTGCCCCGCAAAAAAAACTTTTGCAGTTGACTTTCGCTCACATTTTTCAAGTTTTCATGGCGGTACACGCCCTGACCCGCGGTTGCCAATACCTTGGAGTCGATGTCACTGGCCATGAGCTTCAATGGCGCATTGGGTCCAAGCGCATCAATGGCTGTCATGAGGATCGAATAAGGCTCCTCCCCGGTCGAGGCCGCACTGCACCAGACACGCCAGGCACCGTGCGCCTTGTTCGACTTCAGGTGGTCGTTGAAAATCTCAAAATGGTGGTGTTCGCGAAAAAATGACGTCAGGTTGGTAGTAAGCGCATTCACAAACTCTTGCCATTCCGGCCCGTCATGCTTCTCAAGCCAACTCAAATATTCCCGGAAACTCTGATGGCCTGTGTCACGCAAACGTCTGGAAAGCCGGCTGTACACCATGGCATGTTTGCCATCATGCAAACTGATGCCGGCGCGCTGATAAATCAGCGACTGAACACGGTCAAAGTCCGCATCAGTCCAGGCAAACTCGCGGCCGTGGGCTTCAGGTGAGCCAGCGTCTTGCTGAAACTGACCTGGTTGAGAAACTGCCATGCGTATTTAGTCTGCAAGCATCAAATGGGATCAGAGACTAGCCCCATGTCAACGCCTGACATCAGCTTTTCAATGTCGAGCAAGATCAACATCCGGTCTCCCAGCGAGCCAAGTCCGATCACGGAATCACTGTCAATCACGCTCTCAACCTCAGGGGCCGCACGCAAGTTTTCTTGTGCCAGTTCCATGACATCGCTCACCGAGTCCACCACAATGCCGACGATGCGTTGGCGCAGGTTGAGAATAATGACCACGGTGAACGCGTCGTATTGGGCGCTTGCACAATTGAACTTCAGTCGCATGTCGACTATCGGCACAATGGTGCCGCGCAAATTGACCACGCCCTTGATGAAGGAGGGTGCATTGGCAATGCGGGTGGGTGGCTCGTAGCCACGGATTTCCTGCACTTTCAAGATATCAATGCCGTACTCTTCGCGGTCCAGCCTGAAGGTCAAGTATTCACGCGCACCGACCGCCACCGAATCATTCATTTTTTCAATCGCACTCATCATGTTTCTCCTGAATCGACCCAATGCCTCAATGGCGTGAACGGCGAACCAGCGCGCCCGTGTCCAGAATCAAAGCCACCTTGCCGTCGCCCAGAATGGTTGCCCCAGACACGTTGGGCACCTTGCGGTAGTTGGATTCAAGATTTTTCACCACCACCTGTTGCTGACCCAGCAATTCATCCACCAGCAACACCACACGACTGCCGTCAGCCTCAATCACCACCATGATGTCGCTGGTCTTTTCCATGTCAAACCGGGGAACCTGAAAGACTTTCTCGAGCTCAATCACCGGCATGTATTCGTCGCGCACCTTCACCAGCTGCGCACCTTGCCCCACTGTGCTCACCGCATCTGACTTGACCTGAAAGGACTCCACCACAGACGAGAGCGGCAGGATGTAAACCTCATTGCCGACGCCAACGGACATGCCATCCATGATGGCCAAGGTCAACGGCAAGCGCACTGACACTTTCATGCCATAACCTTCAACCGATTCGATGTCCACCGTACCGTTAAGGGACGTGATGTTGCGCTTGACAACATCCATACCCACGCCGCGCCCTGACACATCTGTCACGACTTCTGCCGTGGAAAAACCAGGCGCAAATATCAGCTGCCAAACTTCACCATCCGTCATGGTGTCTGACACATCCAGGCCTTTTTCTCTGGCCTTTGCCAGGATTTTTTCACGTGACATGCCCTTGCCATCATCACGCACCTCAATCACGATCGAGCCGCCCTGGTGCGCCGCCGACAAGGTGATCGTGCCAGTTTCCGGTTTGCCAGCACGCACCCGGTCTGCCGGCATCTCAATGCCGTGGTCACAACTGTTGCGCACCAGATGGGTCAAGGGGTCGGTGATCTTTTCAACCAGACCTTTGTCAAGCTCGGTTGCCTCACCTTGCGTGACGAAGTCCACCTTTTTGCCGAGCTTGCTTGCAAGATCCCGCAACATGCGTGGGAACCTGCTGAACACGATCGACATCGGGATCATCCGGATGGACATCACAGACTCTTGCAGGTCACGGGTGTTTCGGTCCAGATCGGTCAAGCCAGTCAGCAACTGCTGGTACAGCGCAGGATCAAGCGCCCGGCTGTTTTGCGCCAGCATGGCTTGTGTGATCACCAGTTCACCCACCAGGTTGATCAATTGATCAACTTTGCTGATTGCCACGCGAATGGTGGCAGCTTCAGGTTGTGCGCTCGCGGCGCCCGCAGGCTTGGCAACGGCTTTGGCGACAGTCATACTCGCTTGGCTTGCTGGCTGCATTTCGGGTGCAGCGCCACCATGCTGAGCATCGTGCCCACCAGGGGCACCTGGGGCGCCATCGAAGAATCCGAAGCCTGATGCGACGGCAGACGCAACAGCGGATGCTTCCTGAAGGGTGGCGGACTGTGCTGAATGCCCCTCAAGCTCCGGTTGAATCGTGTCGTTGACGCCACTGGCCAGGCCCTGGTCTTTTTCATGAATCACCACTTGCTCGCGTGACACATGAAATGCAAACAAATCCAGTAAGTCTTCGTTGGTGGATGTCGTGTTGACCTCAAACAAGCGATTGCCGCCTGGCCCCACTGGCAAAGCCTTGATCTCACCCAAGCCGGGAATGTCACGAAACAGTTCCATCAATGAATCCGCTTGATCCTGACGGTCCATTTGGCTGATGCTGATGTCCAAATGGCGAACACCATCCGCAACCACGGGTTTCACCACTGCCTGAACTGCCTCCACCGGCTTGGTCACCACTGCTGCGACTTGATGTTGGGCAGGTGCGGTTGGCGCACTGGGTGCAGCCGCTTCACCTGCCACCAATGAGCGAATCCTGCGCACCAATTCACCTGTAGGTGGCGCATCACCCTCGCCGCCAGCTTGATGGCGCGAAAGCAGGCCACGTGAGGCATCCGCGGATTCCAGCAAGACGTCAACCATAGCCGAATTGGGCTGCAATTCATGACGGCGCAAACGGTCAAGCAATGACTCCATTTGATGCGTCAATTCGGCCACATCCGAGAAGCCAAACGTGGCTGCACCGCCCTTGACAGAGTGGGCACAGCGAAAGATGCCATTGAGCTCCTCGTCGTCTGCCGTTTCCAGATTCAAATTAAGCAACATCCGCTCCATCAGATCCAGGTTCTCACCAGCTTCCTCAAAGAAGATTTGATAAAACTGACTTAGGTCAAAGTCAGCCCCGGATCCGCCCGCGTCTTGATGTACTTCAGACATAACTATCTCCTGTTGTCTCTAATAGGCCTGTTACGAAACAAAGCCAATTTACTTGATGACTTTTTTAATCACTTCAATCAATCGCGCTGGATCAAATGGTTTCACCAACCAACCAGTCGCACCAGCGGCGCGCCCGGCCTGTTTCATCAGGTCGCTGGACTCGGTGGTCAGCACCAATATGGGAATCGACTTGAATTGGGGATGCTCCCGCAGTTTGCGTGTCAATCCCAAACCATCGAGCCGTGGCATATTCTGATCAGTCAGTATCAGGTCGAACGCTTGAGCCTGAGCCTTCTCGAAGGCGTCAATGCCATCCACTGCCTCTACCACCTGATAACCGGCACCAGTCAAGGTAAATGACACCATCTTGCGCATGGATGGTGAATCATCAACAGCGAGTATTAAAGGCATGAAAAACTCCGACTATGTCCATCTGTCGCCAGATATTTAAAAAAGCTCAATTGATCCCGCCTGCATCTCATCCTGCGTCACAGGGTTGGGGCGCTCGGGAACGTCTTCAACAAAAGGTACGGCTTCGCCATCTTCATAACCCATGGCATCAGATGCCAAGCGGTAGGCACAACCCTGGAGAATCTTTGAGGTGTGAACGATCAGCTGCGAGGCCATGTCCTGAAACTGCAGCTCGGTCACCGCCGCGTGCAGCGCTGTGCGCACACCTTCGAGTTCTTTCACTGCCACCAGCGCCGGGGCTGAGAGGTCTGCGCTTGCCGCAGTGAAACGCTGCATCAGGTTTTCCATGGTATGCGCCAACAAGCTATCCAGTCGGTTCAGGTCGTGCACAACCACCAGCAACGAGTCTTGCACTTCAGCCACCAGCATCACAGGCAACTCAACCGTCGGAACCGAAAATGGCGTTTGATCAGGCGACATGGCCAATAGACTCTCCCAAGAACGCATTGCGAACCAGATACCCTTTACTATCGCGGACAATCATAGCGCCAAATATGACGAACCACCCCTCAAACTACACCCCTCTGCGCATTTTGCACCTTGAAGATTCCACGCTTGATCATGAGCTGGTCAAGCGTGAATTGCAGAGGTCTGGTGATGCCGTAGAGATCGAACGCGTTGACACACTGGAAGACTTTGCCGTGGCACTTGAGCAAACCACTTTCAGTGTGGTTTTAGCTGACTACCGGTTGCCCGGATTCACAGCCCTGGACGCATGGGTCGTGATGCAACAAAAGAAACTGACCACGCCTTTCGTGCTGCTGTCCGGTGCCATTGGCGAATCCGCTGCTGTCGCTGCCATCAAAGTCGGCATCAGTGACTACCTGCCCAAGGAAGATATCGGCAAACTTGGGCGTGTACTGGAGCGTGCCATTGAAATGCACCGTGTACAGCTTGAAAAAGAGGCTGCCGACGCAGAACTTGCCCAGTCCGAAAAACGCCTGGCAAGTTTCGCTGAACATCTGCAAACCACCATAGAGCAAGAACGCGCCTCCATCGCCCGTGAAATTCATGATGACATTGGTGGCTCCCTGGCCGCCGTGCGTTTTGACCTCTCCTGGATCTCGCGACACACATCAGACCCGGCAACACTGTCTCACCTCGGGGCTGCCAGCGACATGCTGGCGCATGCACTTGATGCCAGCCAGCGCATCATGATGAATTTGCGGCCTGCCGTGCTGGATCAGGGTCTGGTCGCCGCCGTTCAATGGCTGGCCACCAGCTTTTCCAAACGCACGGGGCTTCCCGCCACCATACGTTCACCTCAAACAATTGACGGCTTGTCCAAACATGTGCAGCTTGCGGCCTATCGCATCACCCAGGAAGCGCTGACCAACATTGGCAAGTACGCCCAATGCACACAGGTCAAAATTGAACTTTCTGACGCTGAAGGTGTGTTGACGCTGGAAGTCACGGATGACGGAATTGGCATCACCGGCCACGACCTTGACAAAACGAGTTCTTTCGGCATTCGTGGACTAAAAGAACGTGCCCGTACCGTGAGCGGATGGCTGGACGTGAGCTCACAGCCAGGCCACGGCACGTCCATTATTCTCTCTATTCCACTCACGAATTCAGCGTCTGACGACACAGGAGACTTCAACAAATGATTCGAGTGATTCTTTGTGATGACCACGCCATGGTGCGCCGCGGCATCCGCGACACCCTCGCCGAGGCGGTTGACATCCAGGTGACGGCCGAAGCCGGGAGCTACGCAGAGGTGCGCGAAGCCATGCGCTCACATGCCTGTGATGTACTTGTCCTTGACATCAACTTGCCTGGCCGTGGTGGCCTGGAAGTGCTGTCAAGCCTGCGTGAAACAGATTCACCCATCAAGGTGCTGATGGTGTCGATGTTTCCTGAAGACCAGTACGCGATTAGGTGCCTTAAAGCAGGTGCGCAGGGTTATTTGAACAAGGCTGGTGATCCGGCTGACCTGATCACGGCGGTTCGCACGGTGGCACAGGGACGCAAATACGTCACGCCTGGGGTCGCGCAAATGCTGGTGGATAACCTTAGCGCACCCGAGAGCACAAGCCTGCATGCCAGCCTGTCTGAGCGCGAGTTGCAAACCCTGTTGAAAATTGCCTCGGGCAGACGCCTTTCAGACATCGCCGACGAGCTCATGCTCAGCCCGAAAACTGTCAGCGTGTACCGCTCACGCGTGCTGGAAAAACTGAAACTGACCAACAACTCAGAGTTGACGGTTTACGCCATTCGCAACGGCCTGGTCTGAGCTGCTGATCACCCGGGCGAAAAAATGTCGATCGCGCGCCCCATCAAGGCCAAAAAAGGCTGGTCCAGCATCGGTAACGTGGCGGCCATGCCAACCAAACCAACGGTGAGGGTGATCGGGAAACCAATCGCATAAATGTTCATTTGTGGGGCCACGCGCGACACAATGCCCAATGCCAGGTTGGCAAACATCAGCATACCCACCATCGGCAAGGCCATCCACAGGCCGCTGGCAAAAAGGTCTGTGCCCAGGTCGTAAATTTTCATTTGTTTGAGTGCGTCCAGGAAATTTTGGTCCACAGGAAACGCGGTGAAACTTGAAATCACCGTCATCAACACCATCACATGCCCCCCCATGACGACAAACATGAACGTCGCCATTTGCCCAAAAAAACGAGCGACGGCACTGGACTGGCCGCCCATGGAAGGGTCAAAAAATGATGCGAAACCCAAGCCCATCTGAAAACCCACCACTTCACCCGCGAGCTCAACGGCCGCAAACACGACGCGTATGGCAAACCCAATGGCCAACCCGACGCCTACCTGCTGCAGCACAGCGCCAAACGCGCCCGGGTCATTGATGCTGACCATGGGTTGCCCCTCCAGGCTTGGCTGTGCTGCCAAGGCCACAAAAAAGGCCAACGCAATCCGGGCGCGCACAGGCACCGCTTTCGATGAAAAAACCGGGGCTGAAGTGAACAGCGCCAGCGTGCGCAAAAATGGCCAGATCAATGGCGACAGCCACGCCGTGAGTTGCGCCTCAGAAAAAGTGATCACAGCGGCGGGGGCTCACATCACCGACGCAGGAATGGCCTCAATGGTGCGCCGAACGTAGTCCACCAACATTCCGAGCATCCATGGTCCAGCCAGCGCAAATACGGCGATAGCCGCTATTAATTTAGGAACAAATGCCAGCGTTGCCTCGTTGATTTGCGTCACCGCCTGAAACAGGCTGATCAACAAACCCACCACCAGCACCACCCCCAGCACAGGGGCGGAAATCATCAGCAGCATCCACAAGGCATCCTGCCCCATGGTTAAAACCATTTGCGAATTCATCGATGCCCCTCAGGTGACAAAGCTGGCCGCAAGCGAGCCCAGCAGCAAATTCCAGCCATCCGCCAACACAAAAATCATCAACTTGAATGGCAACGCCACAAGCACCGGTGACAACATCATCATGCCCAATGACATCAAGATGCTGGCCACCACAATGTCAATCACCAAAAACGGGATAAAGATCATGAACCCGATCTGAAAGGCAGATTTCAACTCGCTGGTCACAAAGGCCGGGATCAGCACCCGCATGGGCGCGTTAGCTGCCGTGATGGCCACATCCAGCTTGGCCAGTTTCACGAACAACGCCAAATCTGACTGCCGCGTCTGCTTGCTCATGAACTGGCGCATCGGGGCTTCCGCTTTCACCAGCGCCTGATCAAAAGGCAGCGTGTTGTTGCTGTATGGCAAGTACGCATCGTCATAGACCTTGTCCAGGGTTGGCCCCATGACAAACAGCGTCAAAAACAGCGACAGGCCCACCACCACCTGATTGGGTGGCACGGCCTGGGTGCCCAGCGCCTGCCGCAGCAAAGACAGCACAATCACAATGCGGGTAAAGCCGGTCATCATCAGCAAAATCGCTGGCAAGAACGACAGTGCCGTAAAAAAAAGCAAGGTCTGCACAGGCACGGAAAAACTCATGCCATTACCGCCAGTGCCCATCAACAACGGCAACTGTGCCCCCGCGCCGCTTTGCGCCGAAGCCAGCGAGGGCAGCAACAACAAAAACAACAGGCTTGAGAGCAGTTTCAAGTGCCTCAGTCCGCCAACGCGACTCATGGTGAATTTCATATGCAACAGATTCAGGGCAATGTGGTGGGCAACCGGCTTTCCGTGGCATCCGTCGCCACCGATGCGCCCACAGGCGCTTCAGCCGTGTGCAGACAAGTGATGTTTTGTGCCGTGACACCCAGCGTCAACCAGACCCGGGCGCCTTCCGGTCCAACTTCAATCGTCACCACCCGTTGATGCGGACCCACACCCACCGCTGACACAATTCTTGTGGCAACCGCTGAGCCCAACATTCCGCCACCGGCACGGTGCTGCACCCATTTGAGCGCCACCGGCACCAAAGCCAGCAACACCACAAAAAGAACAACCGAGACCCACGCTTGCCACATCTTGCGCTTACCCCTTGCTCACGCGGCGCAGGCGCTCGGAAGGCGTCACCACATCGGTCAGTCGGATACCAAATTTGTCATTCACCACCACCACCTCGCCTTGGGCGATCAGGTAGCCGTTAACCAACACGTCCATCGGTTCACCGGCCAGCGCATCCAGTTCAACCACAGAGCCTTGCCCCAGTTGCAAAATGTGTTTGATGGGCACCTTGGTTCGCCCAAGCTCGACCGACAACAACACGGGAATGTCGAGCACCCGGTTGATGTCGTTGATCTGCGCGTCACTGCCGCCTGAAAACGGCCTGGAGGTGTCACCCGACAACACGCCACCCGGCGCTGGATCAGGCGCACCCCCGTCTGCGGATTTTTGCTCCAGGAGCGCCTCGGCCCAGTCGGCCATGCCATCGTCTTCTGGGGGTTTCTCGTCAGCTGCCATGTCAGTTACCTTTCCAATTGAGGTCATTACTCCTCAAACTTCTTTCAATCTTCAACGCGTATTTGGCGTTGTGCGTGCCGTATTGGCATTCAAAAATAGGAACTCCGTCCACCTTGGCCTGGATGCGTGGTTGACGATCCAGCTCAATAAAGTCGCCCACTTTCATCGCCAAAAGCTGTTCAACGGTGGCGTCTGCATGCGCCAGTTCCGCCACCAAGACCACCGGAGCAGCTTGGATTTCTTGGGTGAGCACATTCACCCAGCGGCGATCCACCTCAATGGAGTCACCTTGCGTAGAGGAATACAGCACATCACGAATCGGCTCCAGCGTGGCGTAGGGCATGCAAATGTGGATGGCGCCGGTAATTTCACCAATTTCCAGCTGAAAAGAGGTCGACACCACGATCTCACTGGGGGTGGCAATGTTGGCAAACTGCGGTTGCATTTCCGAGCGCTGGTAGTCCAGCACCAGCGGGTAAATGCCAGTCCAGGCTTTTTTGTACTCGTCAGTGATGACGTCCACCATGCGGTTGATCACCCGCTGCTCGGTGGCAGAAAAATCCCGGCCTTCAATGCGCGTCTGAAACTTGCCAATGCCGCCGTAAAGAGACTCGATCACGCCGAACACCAGCGCTGGCTCACACACCACCAAACCGCTGCCACGCAAGGGGCGAATGGCCACAATATTGAAGTTAGTCGGCACGGCCAACTCACGCAAAAACGCGCTGTACCGCTGAACCGACACCGGCCCCACAGAAATCTCCGGGCTCCGGCGAATAAAGTTGAACAGGCCCACGCGCAGGTTTCTGGCAAACCGCTCATTGACAATTTCCATGGTGGGCATACGCCCACGCACAATCCGCTCCTGGCTTGAGATGTTGTAGGCCCGGACTTCCCCGCTTTCAGCCACATCCTCGGCCATCTTCTGGCTCTCACCCGTGACGCCCTCCAGCAGTGCGTCAACTTCTTCTTGCGATAAGAACGATTCACTCATGGCATGTGCGCCTTTGCATCACTGCACGATCAGGCTGGAAAACAACACGCCCACCACCGGGTACTGTACGGGGGCCTTCTTCTTAGCTTTTTTCTTGGTGGGTGTGACTTCATCGGCCACCTCCTCCTCACCACCGCCACCAAAAGGCACTGAGGCCTCACGCAAGATTTCCTCAATCAACTTTTGCTTGCCTTCGGGAGACAGCAGCTCCTCGGACGATTTTTGCGACAACAGCATCAACACGCCACTGCGAATGGTTGGCATGTAGGCCTTGACCGAATCTGACGCCTTTGCATCGACAACGACAAGTGTGAGACCGACCTGCGCAACCTTTTCGCCCCCGGGGTCGGCAAGATTCACCACCATGTTGTCCATCGGCAGGTAAACCGGCGGTGCCTTGTCGCCGCCATGCGCGGCCGCAGCAGACGCATGGGCCGCCGGCTCAGCGCCGTCTTCCTCAGCCAGGGCAGCGGCAGCAGCTTTCTGCTTGCTGATGTACAAAAACGCGCCGCCACCGCCAAGAACCAGCAGCAAGACCGCGGCAATGATGATGATCAGTTTCTTTTTGCTCTTCGGCGGTGGCTTGGCGGCGTCCGCCTCTTCGGGTTTGGTGGCCACGATCTTTCCTTTACAACATTATTTCAAAGCCATTATTGAGCATGAATTCTGTTCTGAGCGCGCAATAAGCGGTCAAAAAACCATTCACCCATCTGACTAGCGAGTCTACCGTCAGACAAACAGGTCCAACGACCGCCCGACTGCCGGGTTAGCTGAGCGCGTGGTCACTGCGCCTACGGCATCGGTCTTGACCAAACTGACTTGCTGGGCAGCAGAACGTTGGCGACGCTCACCGCCAGGTTCACCACCCGTGCCGGACGAGCCCACCGACACACCCGCAAGCTGCAAACCCTGGCTTGAAAGCATGTCTTTAAGCTGTGCCGCTGCGTTCTCCAGCACCTGGCGCACGCCGGGCTGATCAGTTCGAAAATCAATCTGAGCCTGGTCACCGCTGAGCAAAATGCTCACCTCAACCGGTGCATCACCAAAGCCCTCCAGCGTCAATTCGGCCGTTTGCACACCGTGACTCGCCCAGTAGCTCACGGTTTCGGCCACCGCCGTATCGGGCACAACAGCCGATGCGGGAGGCACCTGGAAAACGGATTCAGACCGATTTGTGGCCACCATGGCTTGGCCAAACGCACTCTCAAAGCCGGATGATCCAGACTGTCCAGAGCCTGCCCGGGCACCGAACCGCCCTTGTAGTCGCACCAAGTCGCTTTGTCCACCGGCCAGCAAAGCCGTTGCTGCATCTGCTGCGGGCACCACTGACTGAAGCGAAACCGATCCTCTCGCCTCTTTCAAATCTTGCGCTACGCCATTGAGGGTTTGTGCCTGAACTGCATTTTTGTGCGCGAGGAGTGCACTGACGGGCGATGCCTGCGTCAAATCTGCCGCGGCCTGCGCTGAAGTGTTCACGCCAGGCGCATTGCTTCCCGTGCTAGCCAGAGCAGACTTCAGCAGCCCACCCTTGCCGGCCATTTTGGCATGCTGGCCAGCTTTGCCGGGCAAACCAATGGATTCAGCGGTGAGCAAAGGTGCTTCTTTGACAACATTGGCAGGTAGGCTAAGCGGATCCGATGCTGGCAGGGGCATGGCACCACCCACGGGTTGCTGCGCGACCGCGAACGGCTGCAGAGGCAATGCGGCAGTGACATCAACGCCCAGCCCATCTTTTTCAGTCGGTGGCGCATCGGCCAACAAAGCCTCTGCCGTCAAGCCGGCAGCACCGTCTTCGGCGGCAGACAGCAAGTTCATCAGGGCTGAAAAACCACTGCCACCCGAAGCCTCTGCCGTTTTTTCAGCTTTTTTACTGTGTGGGTCGGCGCCACTCGCCGCCTTGACGCCCTTGGCGGCGCTGCTGACTTCAATGCTCATGGCTGTTCTCCAATTTCAAGCGGACTTGCCGCAAGGTTTGCATGGACGCAAACTCATCCATCTGTTTTTGCTCCTGTCGCTGCTGCAACTTTGCCAAGTCGCTCTGGCGTTTTCCCAACACCAGATTCAGGCTGGCAATGCGGAATTCAGCCTGCAAAAGCAGCTGCTCAGCGGCCTGCACTTTGCTCACAGAGGCGACCAGCGCGCTTTGTTGCAACACCACGGCCTGCTGCAGACGCGCCATGAACTGGCAGTGGTGGTGCAACAGCTCAGGTGTGGTGCTTTTTTGCGCCCCCACCGACCAACGTTGCTCGGTCTCCGCAGCGTACTGCTGCAACTGGTCCAGTTGGCTCTGGGCAAACGCATGGTTGTGCCTGTGCGTTTGCACCACCGCCAAGGCTTGATCGCGCTTGGTGATGGCCAGATCAACGGCGAGCAGGAGACTTCTGAACTTGGGCATAGTGACTTCGATTCAGGTAAATTTATTGAACCCGCGGGGACATTCCGAGCGCCGCAACCATCTCGGTCACACTGTCATCCAATGTGGCGCACTCAAACATATCTTGCTGCAAAAATTGTTGCATCGGGTCGTGCAGCGCAATGGCTTCGTCCAGCGCCCGGTCCGAGCCGCTCACATAGGCACCAATTTGCACCAGGTCGTGACCCTTCTCATAGCGCGAATACACCGCCTTGAAATGCCTGGCAAGGTCAAAGTGCGCTTTTGGCACCACGTTTTGCATCACGCGCGAGGCTGACTGTTCAATGTCAATCGCCGGAAAATGCCCGGATTCTGCCAGCGCGCGCGACAACACAATGTGCCCGTCCAGGATGGCCCGTGCGGCATCGGCAATAGGGTCTTGCTGGTCGTCGCCTTCCGACAGCACGGTATAAAACGCGGTGATCGACCCCACGCCGTGCAACCCATTGCCACTGCGCTCCACCAACTGCGGCAGCTTGGCAAAACACGAGGGTGGGTAGCCCTTGGTGGCCGGTGGCTCGCCAATGGCCAAGGCAATTTCACGTTGGGCCATGGCATAACGGGTGAGCGAGTCCATCAGCAGCAGCACGTGTTTACCCTTGTCACGAAAGCTCTCAGCCACTGCAGTGGCGTAGGCGGCGCCCTGCATGCGCAACAGCGGCGGCGCGTCAGCCGGGGCGGCCACCACCACGGCGCGGGCGCGGCCCTCCTCGCCCAAAATATCTTCAATGAATTCCTTGACCTCGCGGCCCCGCTCACCAATCAGGCCCACCACAATCACATCGGCCTTGGTGTAGCGCGCCATCATGCCCAACAGCACGCTTTTGCCCACGCCGGAACCGGCAAACAAACCAATGCGCTGGCCACGGCCCACCGTCAAGAGCGCATTGATGGCACGAATGCCGGTATCCAGAGTTTCCCGCACCGGTGCACGATCCATGGCGTTGATCGGTTTGCGGTCCATCGGCACGGCCGCCACATCCAGGATTGGGCCCTTGTAGTCCATGGGCGCACCGTGCGCATCCACTACCCGGCCCAGCAGGCCGTCACCCAGGGGAAGGCGCAACTCACCTTGACCAAATTCGCGCTGTGCCTGACGCCGCTCACCCAAACGGGGAATGGCCACGTAAGCCGGTGCGGGCTCCACACTGGCCCCACTGGACAGGCCATGCACATCACCCGCCGGCATCAAAAAAGCCCGGTCGTTGGAAAAACCCACCACCTCGGCCAGCACCGGCGCCTGCGCCTTCATGCGCACCCAGCACTGCGAGCCCACCGGTACCCGAATGCCAGTGGCCTCCAGCACCAGACCAGTCAAGCGCGTGAGCGTGCCACGCACTTCCAGCGTGGTACCCGTGTGCACACGGCGTGTGGCATCGGTCAAAAACGTTTGCCACTTGAGGGCCGCATCAGCTTGGCGCACTGGCGTCCTCCCAGGTCGAATCCAAACCCAAAGTGGCTACGGCGCGCTGCCATCTTTTTTGCAAAGTGGCATCAACCACCATGCCAGCCGAGTCCACCACGCAGCCACCTGGTTGCAATGCCGGGTCAGCGCGCAACGTCAGCGCCATGCCGGCAAACTCAGTCGACATCAAACCCTCAAGCACCTCCAGGTCAGCGGGGTGCATGCGCACCACGGCACTGCGGTGCTCGGCACCCAGCATCTCCAGCGCTTCACGGATCACCGGCAGCAACACGTTGGGGTTCACCGACAGCTCCTGGCGCACCACCTGACGAGCTAACTCACATGACAGCTCCAGCACACCTTGCGCCATGGTTTGTTGAGCCCCTGCCAACTGATTTTGGGTGGTGCCAAAAAGCGCACTGAAGTGCTGTGCCGCGTCTTGCGCCTGATTGGCCAGAAAATCAGCCATTTTTTGCTGCAGCTCGGCTTCTGCTTGCGCCCTGCCCTGAACCAGGCCAGCCGCGTAGCCGGCCTGGTGACTTTCTTGACGGGCTGCGTTCAGATCCGCGTGGTCTTGCTCGGACTCACGCACCTTGGTCTGTGCTGCGAGCAACTGCGCGGCGCTGTCAATGGCACCAAAGTTCCACTGCTCCACCGCGTCAATTTCTTCGCCGGGAATAAAACGTGCGTAATTGCGCATGGTTACACCATTGCGTCGTCAGTGCCACCGCCAATGACGATGGTGCCTTCGTCGGCCAGGCGGCGCACCACCTTCAGAATTTCTTTCTGCTGCGCTTCCACTTCCGACAAGCGCATGGGCCCGCGCGATTCGAGGTCTTCGCGCAGCGTTTCGGCAGCACGGGTCGACATGTTGGCCAGAATTTTGTCCTTGAGTTCGGGCTGTGCGCCTTTGAGCGCGACGATCAACACGTCGGAAGACACCTCTTTGAGCACAGTTTGAATCGACTTGTCATCGAGCTTGATCACATCGTCAAAGACAAACATCTTGTCCATGATCTTCTGCGCCAGGTCGGGGTCATGGTTGCGTATCGACTCGATCACCGTGCCCTCAATGGCGGTGCCCATCAGGTTGATCATCTCTGCGGCGGTCTTGACCCCGCCCAGAGATGACTTGCGCATCTTGTCGCCACCCGCCAACACCTTGAACAGCACCTCATTCAGGTCTTTCAACGCCGAGGGTTGAATGCCCTCCATGGTGGCCACGCGAAGCATGACTTCATTGCGCTGGCGCTCGGTGAAAAACTTCAAAATATCTGCGGCCTGGTCAAAGTCCAGATGCACCAGAATGGCCGCCACAATTTGCGGGTGCTCGTTGCGCAACAGCTCGGCCACGCTTGAGGGTTCCATCCACTTCAGGCTCTCGATGCCTGACACATCACCACCCTGCAAAATGCGGTCAATCAACAGCGCGGCCTTGTCGTCACCCAGTGCGCGTTTGAGCACCGAGCGCACATAGTCACCCGAGTTGGACACCAGCAAACTCTGCGCTGCGGCCACGCCGGTGAACCTGTCCACCACCTCATTGACACGCTCGCGGGTGACGGCTTTGGTTTTGGCAATGGCCTCACCCAGCTTTTGCACCTCTTTGGGTGACAAATGCTTGAACACCTCCGAGGCCTCTGCTTCACCCAGAGACATCATCAGAATGGCAGCATCTTCCAGTCCGTCAGTTTGTGACATGTTTCATCGTCCTCATCAATTCCTGGCCAGATCCTGGTGGCACCGCTTTAAGCGGGTGCCTCACCATTGATCCAGGTTTTGACAATGTTAGCCACAGCAGCGGGGTTGTCGCGGGTTAATTTGCGTGCTTCTTCCAACGCGATGTCAGCCGAGCTGAGCTCAAGAGCCTGAGCGGTAGCGGCGGGCGCAGCCAACAGTGGCCGGTCTGGCTCGTCGGCTTCCAGGGCATCCAACTGGCCTGCACGCTCAGAATGTGCGATGGGTATTGGCTTCGCCATCACTTTCAAGGCCGGGCGCACCGCACCCATCAGTACCAGGGCACCAAACAACAAGGTCCCCACTGGCCAGGCCAAGCTGCGCGCCAGGTCCAACAACTCAGGCTGCTGCCATATGGGCAACGGTTCTGCATTGACCTTTTCTTTGGTGAACGGCGCGGTGACCACGTTGATGGAGTCGCCGCGGTCTTTGCTGAAGCCAATGGTCTCACGCACCAAAGCGGTCATTTTTTCAAGCTGGGCGTCGCTCATGGCGGCAGTGGTGGTTTTGCCCTTGGCATCGGTCGTGGTTTGATGGTTGAAGATCACAGCGGCGCTGATGCGCTTGACCATGCCCGTACCGCCGCGCACCACGCGAATGGTCTTGTCCACCTCGTAATTGATCACAGACTCGCGCCGGCCACCCGCACCCACTGCGCCTGCAGCGCCTGCCGCGCCGGCTGCTGCCAATGTCTGGGGTGCGCCATTGATTGGTGCGGCAGACGGGCCGGGTGGCTGGTTGGTGGTGGCGCCCGGCACGCCGGTAGGTGGGTTGGCACCCGCAGCCCCGGCACCACTTTCAAGTATCTGCTGGCTGCGGATTGCGCTGTCGGCGGGCGTCTGGTTGGGCTTGAACAGCTCTGAGGTGGATTCGGTTTGCGAGAAATCCAGCTCAGCCGTCACCTGGGCCCGTACGTTTTGCCGACCCACCACAGGCTCCAGAATGTCCAGAATGCGGCTGCTGTAAAGCTGCTCGATCTGTTGCACATACTGAAGCTGCTGCGCATCTGCCCCCATGCCGCCACCGGCCTCGGGTGGGGTTGACAACAACTTGCCACTGTCATCAAGCACACTCACCGCCTTGGGGTCCATCTCAGGCACGCTGGATGACACCAGGTGAACGATACCGGCCAACTGCGCCCGGTCCAGTGTGCGCCCGGCATTCATACCCACCACCACCGAGGCTGAGGGTTTTTGCTGATCCCTGAAAAATCCGTTTTGGTTAGGCAGCGCCAAATGTACCCGGGCGCTTGACACCGAGGACAAGGCCTGAATAGAGCGTGTCAGCTCGCCTTCGAGCCCGCGCTGAAAAGTCAAGCGCTCCTGAAACTGCGTCATGCCAAAGCGGTTGGCGGTGTCCATCAACTCAAACCCCGTCACCGTGCCTTTGGGAAGGCCTTGCGATGCCAGCTTGAGCCGGGTGTCATACACCTTGTCGGCAGGCACCAGAATAGCCCCTCCGCCTGCTGCATATTGGTAAGGCACATTCATCGTGGTGAGTTGAGCCACGATGGCGCCACCGTCTTTATCTGGCAAATTGGCATACAGCACGCGCCATTCCGCTTGGCGACCCATCATCAGGCCAATGATGCCAATGGCCACAAACAGCACAATTCCGACCCCCAACCGAAGTTTTTGGGCCTGATCCAAGCCAGCCAGGCGCTGGGAGAAAGTTGGGTTAACAGGTATTGCAAGGGCGGCGGTCATATAAATCTTCCATGGCAAAAGGGCGTGATGCACCTTTGTTGCGGTTGATTATTGGATCCACCTGCCAAAACATTAGTTTGATAAGACCGGCATTTACCCCTTACTTCAAATTAAAGCTTTGGCAGTGGCGTTGCTAGCATCCATGTCAACCTACATCCTTGCAGGGCTTACACACTATGAACCTCAAACTCACCCCAAACATCATGCCGCTTGCGGTACGCCCCAACCTGACGGCAGGGCTGGCCAAAGCGCAGGTGGGCGGCGCTGAGTCT
>JBBQZG010000043.1:0-21218 GCA_038207945.1 Burkholderiales bacterium | reverse complement strand
GCGCAGTTTGTATTTGCGGGCCAATCCCGTCACATGGGCAATCAGGTCGAGCGCACCCAACTGGTAAGACTGCATGGCCAGGCCAAAGCCGCGCCATTGCGGGTGCTGCTGTGCCACCTTGGCCAGCAGGGCCTCGAACACCGCCAGCGACAACTCCAGGCGGTCAACCTCTTCGGCGTCAATGGTCAGGTTGATGTTGGCCAGCGCGGCTTGCTCGCACAGGCCCCAGACACGCGGCACCAGCTCGGTCATGACGCGCTGGCCTTGCGCGTCTTCATAACGCGGATGCAGCGCACTGAGCTTGATGGAAATACCATCATTTTGCTCACAAGCCACTGCTTTGTCTGCACTTAAAGCGATTGATTTAATCGCATCTTGGTAACTTGCCAAGTGCACCAGCGCATCGGCATCGGTGCGGGCGCCTTCGCCCAGCATGTCGTAGCTGTAGCGCAGGTTGGGCTGTTTGCGTTGGGCAGCAGCGGCTTCCTTCAAGCCCTCGGCAATGGTTTGGCCCAGCACAAACTGGCGGCCGAGCAACTGCACGGCACGCAGCGTGGCGGCCACCACGGTTTTGGCCCCCAGCTTGACCATCAGGCCCGGCTCAGCAGGGCTTGCACCCGCACCCGGGCTGCTGGGCAAAAAGTGTTTGCTCATGGCAATGGCCGTGCTGGACAAGCGTGACATCACCTTGTCACCCGCCGCATCAAAGTCAGCCCGGCCCAATTGGTCGGCGGTCAGGGCCACCGCCGTTTCGGCATCGGGCACGCGCAGCAGGGCTTCTGCCAGGCGCATCAGGGCAAGGCCCTCGGCGCTGGAGATCGGGTATTCCTTGAGCAGGCTTTCCATCGCCCAGAACGGTGGCGGGTTGTCGCGCACAGCCTGCACCCAGGGCGTGGCGGCCTGTGCCACGGCCGCCCAGTCAAGCGCACCTTGCAGCGAGGCCAAGGCTTGCGACACGGCAGCCTCTTCGGGACGATAGGGATTGGGAAGACGCGAGGTTTGCAGCATGAAAGTCTCCTTGACAAACGAATGCGCTATGTTCTTTGATTTAATGGTTTATTTTTCACTAAATTAATCAGGTAATTTAGATAGTTAGTTCTTAATGAACGTACCAGCCACCGTGCAGGACAATGGCAAACCGATGTCCATCATGAAACCCATGTTGCTGCTTTCCTTTTTAGTCCGGCGTATGCCATGGCGCGCGCTGCTGCGGTGTGCGTCGCTGGTGCTGGCTGCGGCCACGCTGCAAGCCGCCGTGGCCATACCGGCAGAAACCGCTCAGAAGCTGGTTCGGGTGGGGGTGTATGCCAACGCGCCCAAAATCTTTCTCGGCCATGACGGCAAGCTCACCGGCATCCTGGGTGACCTGCTGATGGCCATGGCAGAGCGCGAGCGTTGGCGCATCTTGCCCGTGCCCTGTGAGTGGCAGGCCTGCCTGCAAGCCTTGCAGGCAGGCCAGATTGACCTGATGCCCGATGTCGCCTTCACCGCGCAGCGGGCGCAAATTTTTGACTTTCACAACACGCCTGCGCTGCTGAGCTGGTCACAGATTTACAAACGCAAGGGCATCCCCATCAACGCCATTCCTGACCTCAAAGGCAAACGCATTGCGGTGGTGGCGGGGTCGGTGCAGGCCATGTTTCTGGAAACCCTGCTGACCAGCTTTGCCGTCAGCGCCCAACTGGTCCAGGTGGATTCGTTTGAACAAGGCTTTGAGCGCGTGTCGGACGGCAGCCTGGACGCGGTCGCGGCAAACCGTTTTTTTGGCGACCTGCAAGCCCCCACCTACCGGCTGGAAGCCACCGCCATTGTGTTTCAGCCGGCGCAGTTGTTCTATGCCACCGGCAAAGGCCGCCACCCCGAGTTGCTGACGGCGATTGACCAGCACCTGAAGCTTTGGCAGGCGCAAAGCGATTCACCGTACCGCATGGCGCTGCAGCGCTGGATGCAGGCACCACCGCAGTTTGTCGTACCCAACTACCTGTGGTGGGGTTTGGCCGCCCTGCTCGGGGCACTGGTGCTGGCACTGCTGGCCTCCGTCTGGCTGCGCCGCCAGGTGGCGCAAAAAACCGCGCACCTGCGTGACAGTGAAGCACGCCTGAGCACCATCCTCAACAGCGTTGACGCCTTCATCTTCATCAAGGATCCCCAACTGCGCTACCAGTATGCCAACAGCAAAGTGTGTGAGCTGTTTGGCCAGCCTCTGGAGCAGGTGATTGGCCAGACCGACAGCGCTTTTTTTGATGCCGCCACGGTCGCCAAATTGAAGGTGAATGATTTGCGTGTGCTTGAGCGCGGCGAACGTGTGGAAGACGAGGAAATCAAGCGCAGTACCGCCGGCAAGGTGACGCACAGCTTTGTGTCGATCAAGCTGCCGCTGCGCGATGCCGATGGCCGCATTTATGCGCTGTGCGGCATCTCCACCGACATCACCAGGCGCAGGCAGGCCGAAGACGCCATTCACCAGCTGGCGTTTTACGACCCACTCACCGGACTGCCGAACCGCCGTCTGCTGCAAGACCGGGTTCAGCAACATCTGGGCACACTGGCGCGCACGCCCCAAGGTGCGGCCCTGATGTTCATTGATGTCGACAACTTCAAGGACATCAACGACACCCTGGGTCACGACATGGGTGACGTGCTGCTGCATCAGATGGCGCAGCGCATGAGCGAATGCATTCGCGCCCAGGACACGCTGGCACGCCAGGGTGGCGACGAATTTGTGGTGATGCTGACCGACCTGGCCAGGCAGCCCGAAGAGGCTGCCCGCGAAGCCCAGCGCGTGGCGCAAAAGATTCTTGACCGGCTGAGCGAACGCTACACCCTGGGGACCCGGCAGTACCAGGGCAGCGTGAGCATTGGTGTGGCGCTGGTGGACACGCTGGCGCCCTCACGCGAGGACCTCTTCAAACAGGCTGACCTCGCCATGTACCAGGCCAAGGCAGCTGGCCGCAATGCGCTGCGCTTCTTCAACCCCGCGATGCAGGCGCAAGTGATGGCACGGACCACGCTGGAGGCTGATTTGCACTGGGCCTTGCAGCACGACGAGTTTGTGCTGTTCTACCAGCCGCAGGTCGATGCCCGGGGCCACACGCTGGGCCATGAGGCGCTGGTGCGCTGGCAGCACCCGATGCGTGGCCTGGTGCCGCCCGGCGACTTTATTGCGGCGGCCGAATCCTGCGGCATCATCCTGCCGCTGGGCCGCTGGATCTTGAACACGGCCTGCCGGCAACTGGTGGCCTGGACGGGTCAGGTGCCGGAAAACCAGTGGACGGTTGCCGTCAACGTGAGTGCCCGGCAGTTCCGCCAGGCCGACTTTGTGGCTCAGGTTCACGCCGCACTGGCGCAGACCGGGGCCAACGCCACGCGGCTCGAACTGGAGCTGACCGAAAGCCAGTTGCTGGAGGATGTGCCGGGTGTGATTGCCAAAATGGATGCGTTGCGCGCCCTGGGTGTGCGGCTGTCACTGGATGACTTTGGCACAGGCTACTCTTCCCTGGCCATGCTCAAGCGCCTGCCTTTGAACCAGCTCAAGATTGACCAGGCATTTGTGCGTGACATGCTGGTTGACCCGCAGGATGCGGCCATCATCCGCGCCATCGTGACCATGAGTGAAAGCTTGTCGCTGAACGTGATTGCCGAAGGCGTTGAGCTGGCTGAGCAGCGGGATGCGTTGCTGGCACTGGGCTGCCAGCATTTCCAGGGCTACCTGTTTGGCCGCCCTGCGCCACTGCCACCGCGGCAGCCGGAGTAGCCCATGGAACTGGACCGCATCGACCTGAAAATTCTGCACGCGCTGCAGCAAGACGGCCGCATCAGCAACCTCAGGCTGTCCGAGATCGTGGCGCTGTCGCCCACTGCCGTGCTGGCGCGGGTGCAGCGCCTGACCAAGGAAGGCGTGATCGAAGGCTTTGAAGCCCGCCTGAACCCCAACAAGCTGGGCGTCGGGCTGATGGTGTTTGTGGAGGTGCTGCTCGACAAGACCACCCCCAATGTGTTTGAGGCCTTCAAAGCCGCCGTGCAGGTGCGACCCGAAATCATGGAATGCCACATGGTGGCAGGCGGCTTTGACTACCTGCTGAAAACCCGCATGCTGGACATGAATGCCTACCGCACCTTTGCTGGCACGGTGCTGTGGCAGTTGCCGGGGGTGCGGGAGACGCGCACTTATGCGGTGATGGAAGAGGTGAAGAACACCTCGCAGTTGCCGCTGCCGGTGCGCTAGGGTTCCAGGCTGGGTTGGGTCAAGGGGCCAGGCGGGTGAAAATCAGGCTGCTGGGCCACTTGGCTACGCGGCTGTCCCCCGGCCTCTGGCCTCCTCCTTGATGCCGCTACGCCAAGTGCCCCATCAACCTGATCCTTGAGACGGGCTTGGTATTCGAGGCGCGGGAACTGCCAAAGACACAAAGCGAGTGCGCTGCAGTGGGTGGCGCAGCGAAATCAAGGAGGAGGCCCAAAGGGCCGGGGGACATTCGCGTAGCTACCCACTGCGGCGCGCTCGCTCGCACACCCAAAACGCTACCATATGAAAGGTATCTGTCTCAGGCTGGGTACTGTCGGCCACCAAAAATCGCTGAGCCTACCCGCACCATGGTGCTGCCGCTGGCAATGGCCGCTTCCAGGTCGGCACTCATACCCATCGACAGGGTGTCCAACCCAAGCCCTTCCGCATTTAATGCATCAAATAGGCCTCTAGCCCTTTCAAATATTGCGCAAGCAGCTACAAAATTTGCAGCAGGTTCGGGAATGCACATGAGGCCGCGCAGTTGCAATCGGGGCAGTTGCAACACCTCGCGCGCCAAGGTCAGCGCGTCATACGGCGCCACACCTGATTTGGTGGGACCGCCGTCTACATTGACCTGAATACACACCTGCAACGGCGGCAAGGCCGGCGGACGTTGCTCGCTCAGGCGCTGGGCAATTTTCAGGCGTTCCACCGTGTGCACCCAATCGAAGTGCTCGGCCACCAGCCTGGTCTTGTTGCTCTGGATCGGGCCAATACAGTGCCATTGCAGTGGCAGATGTTTGAGTGCGGTGATTTTTTCGACGGCTTCCTGAATGTAGTTTTCACCAAACGCGATTTGCCCTGCGGCATGGGCGGCCTGCACCGCATCCGGGCCAAAGGTTTTGGAGACTGCCAACAAAGTGACGTCGTCAGGGCGGCGCCCATAGGCGGCGCAGGCGGCGCGAATGCGCTCGCGCAGCGCATCAATCCGGGTTTGAATCGTGGTCATAATTGCATGAGCGTAACAAACATTGCAACCAACCCAAGGGGCTTTTTTGGACATCACCCAGTTGCTGGCCTTCAGCGTGAAAAACAAAGCATCGGACCTGCATCTGTCTGCCGGGCTGCCGCCCATGATCCGGGTACATGGCGATGTGCGGCGCCTGAACGTGGAGCCGCTGGAACACAAGCAGGTGCATGCCATGGTGTACGACATCATGACCGATGCACAGCGCAAGCATTTCGAGGAGTTTCTGGAGATTGACTTCTCCTTCGAGATCGACGGGCTGGCGCGCTTTCGGGTCAACGCCTTCAACCAACAGCGCGGCGCAGGCGCCGTGTTCCGGACCATTCCGAGCAAGATCCTGACGCTGGAGCAACTCAATGCGCCGAAGATTTTTGCCGATCTGGCCATGAAGCCGCGTGGCCTGGTGCTGGTGACCGGCCCCACCGGCTCGGGCAAGTCCACCACGCTGGCAGCCATGGTGAACTACCTGAATGAAAACGAGTTCGGTCACATCCTGACCGTGGAAGACCCGATCGAGTTCGTCCACGAGTCCAAAAAGTGCCTGGTAAACCAGCGCGAAGTCGGCCCGCACACCCAAAGCTTTGCCGCCGCCCTGCGCTCCGCCCTGCGTGAAGACCCGGACTGCATTCTGGTGGGTGAAATGCGTGACCTGGAAACCATCCGCCTGGCCATGACCGCCGCCGAAACCGGCCACCTGGTGTTCGGCACGCTGCACACCAGCAGCGCGGCCAAGACCATCGACCGGATCATTGACGTGTTTCCGGCTGAAGAAAAAGAAATGGTGCGCGCCATGCTTTCGGAGTCACTTCAAGCGGTGATTTCGCAAACGCTGTGCAAAACCAAGGACGGTCAGGGACGGGTAGCTGCGCACGAGATCATGCTGGGCACCAGCGCCATCCGCAACCTGATCCGCGAGGCCAAGGTGGCGCAGATGTACTCCAGCATCCAGACTGGCAACAGCGTGGGCATGCAAACGCTGGACCAGAATCTGACTGACCTGGTGCGGCGCAACATCATTGCCCCGTCCGAGGCGCGCTCCAAAGCCAAAATTCCAGAAAACTTTCCAGGCTAAAAAATGGCCCCCACGCTTGTCACTGCGTGTGCTGCGCTGCCCCCCCCGAGGGGGCTGTGTCGGCTTGGGGCGGCCCGGCGCCGACACGTTGTTAATCTCATTGCATATTAAGGGGTTCTATGGAACGCGATCAAGCCACCTCGTTCATTACCGACCTGCTCAAGCTCATGGTGAGCCGCGGCGGCAGTGACCTGTTCATCACCGCCGAGTTTCCGCCAGCCATCAAGGTCGACGGCGTTGTCACCAAGGTCTCGCCGCAACCCCTGAACGGCAGCCACACGGTGGCGCTGGCCCGCTCCATCATGAGCGACAAGCAGGTGGCTGAATTTGAGCGTACCAAAGAGTGCAACTTTGCCATTGCGCCACCCACTCTGGGGCGCTTTCGCGTCAGCGCCTTCATGCAGCAGGGCAAGGTGGGCATGGTGTTGCGCACCATTCCCAACATCATTCCCACCATTGATGGCATGAAATTGCCGTCCGTCCTCAAGGACATCGTCAGCACCAAACGCGGCCTGTGCATCATAGTGGGGGCCACCGGCTCGGGCAAAACCACCACCCTGGCGGCGGCGGTCGATTGGCGCAACGAGCACAGCTTTGGCCACATCATCACGGTCGAAGACCCGATTGAGTTTGTCCACGCTCACAAAAACTGTGTGGTGACGCAGCGCGAGATTGGCATTGACACTGACAGCTGGGGCGCCGCCCTGAAAAATACCCTGCGCCAGGCGCCGGATGTGATTTTGATGGGCGAAATCCGCGACCGCGAGACCATGGAACACGCGGTGGCGTTTGCCGAAACCGGCCACCTGTGCCTGGCCACTTTGCACGCCAACAGTGCCAACCAGGCGCTGGACCGCATCATCAATTTCTTCCCCGAAGAGCGCCGTGCGCAGTTGCTGATGGACCTGTCGCTCAACCTCAAGGCCATGGTGTCGCAACGTCTGATCCCGAAACAGGACGGCAAGGGGCGCTATGCCGTGGTGGAAATCATGATCAATTCGCCCCTGATCTCTGACCTGATCTTCAAGGGTGAGGTGGCCGAGATCAAGGAGGTCATGAAGAAAAGCCGCCAAATGGGCATGCAGACCTTTGACCAGGCCTTGTTTGACGCCTTTGAGGCGAACATGATCACCTATGAAGACGCGCTGCGCAACGCCGACTCGGTCAATGACCTGCGCTTGCAAATCAAGCTTAACAGCCAGCGCATCAAACGCCAGGATCTGGCTGCCGGCACCGAGAACATGACGCTTGTGTAACCCGGCCGGGCATTCAACCGGCTATTTGGGTCTATTGCAGCACTGGTGCCGGTGCGTCACGTCACGTTTCTGTTTGTTTTTACCCCCTGACAAGAAGGCAAATTTCACATGAACATCCGCACTTATGACCTCACCCCCGCCCGCCGCGTTGCCTTTTTGGGCCTGGGCGTGATGGGCTACCCGATGGCCGGCCACCTGGCATGCGCCGGACATCAGGTCACGGTCTACAACCGAACAAATACTAAATCAATAGCATGGTGTGCTGAATACACGGGGGCTACAAGCCAAAATGGCATATTAAATCACGCAGCAACACCACGCCAGGCGGTGCAGGACGCTGAGCTGGTTTTTTGCTGTGTCGGCAATGACGACGACTTGCGCTCAGTCGTTTTGGGCGACGATGGCGCTTTTGCCGGCATGGCCAAAGGCGCGGTGTTTGTGGACCACACCACGGCTTCGGCCAACGTGGCGCGGGAACTCCATGCACTCGCCAAATCAAGCGGCCTGAATTTTGTCGACGCACCTGTCTCTGGCGGTCAGGCTGGCGCGCAAAACGGGGCACTGACCGTGATGTGCGGCGGTGACCAAGCCGCCTTTGATGCCGCCCTTCCTGTGGCCATGGCCTACGCCAAAGCTTTCACTTACCTGGGGGACAGCGGTGCCGGGCAACTGGCCAAGATGGTCAACCAGATTTGCATTGCCGGCCTGGTGCAAGGCCTGGCCGAGGCCATTGCCTTCGGCCAGAAGGCGGGGCTCGACATGAACCAGGTGCTGGACGTGATTGGCAAGGGTGCGGCGCAAAGCTGGCAGATGGACAACCGTGGCAAAACCATGGTGGCTGACAAATTTGATTTTGGCTTTGCCGTGGACTGGATGCGCAAAGACCTGGGACTGGTGCTGGATGAAGCCCGGCGCAATGGCGCCCGCCTGCCGGTGACTGCGCTGGTGGACCAGTTTTACGCCGACGTGCAGCAGATGAGTGGCAGACGCTGGGACACGTCCAGCCTGATCAAGCGGCTGAAGTAACCGCCGTCACACCTGTCTGGGCACGCCTTGCGCTGCCCCAGGCAGGCTTATTTTTGGGATTCGTTGGCTGCAGGTTTTGGCAACAACACACGCAACTCATCTTCACTGATGGTCTCAAGCAGGCGGACCACTTTTTGCACGCCGCCCGTGCTGCGAGCGATCTCGGTGGCGCGGTCGGCTTCGCGCTGGGTCACGCGGCCCATCAGGTAGGTGGTGCCGCGCTCGGTGACCACCTTGAAGGCGTTGGCAAACAAATCTTTGGCGTCCACCAGGCCCGCCTTGACCTTGCCCGTCACCAGCACATCCGAGGAACGCTGCGTCAATGTGGCATTGCCCAGCACGGCCAGCTCGTTCACGACCGACTGCACGTTCTCGACGCGTGACACCACTTGCTCCACCAGTTGCAAATCCTGTGCATTGGGCACTTCGCCGGTGATCAACACACGGCGGTTGTAACTGTTGACGTTGACGTGCACCCGGTCTCCCAGGTTCTCGCGAATGCGGCTGGCAGCGCGCAGTTCAATGCCCTCGTCTTCCAGCTGCGCGCCAGACGTGCGCCGGTCGGTGGCCACCAGCGAGCCCACCACGGCACCGCCTACGATGACGGGAAAACACGCCGTCAAGGTGCTGCCAAGCACCACGGAAAGCGCCAGTTTGGTCAAAAGGCGTTGCACGCCGGATGTGGATGTGGTCTGTGTCATGTGGGGGTTTCCTGATCGCCGAGTAACAAAGCATCTACCGCATCGCACAAACAGTGCAGGGTCAGCAGATGCACTTCCTGAATGCGGGCGGTGCGCTCGTGGGGCACACAAATGTGCACGTCGGTGTCGCGCAGCACTTGCGTCATCTTGCCACCGCCGCGCCCGCTCAAGCCGATCACGACCATTTCACGCTCATGGGCGGCCTCGATGGCGGCCAGCACGTTGGCAGAATTACCGCTTGTGGTGATGGCCAGCAGCACGTCGCCCGGCTGGCCCAATGCGCGGACCTGACGGGAGAAGACGTGATTGAAGCCGTAATCGTTGGCAATGGCAGTCAACGTCGAGGTATCGGTGGTCAGTGCGATGGCGGCCAACTCAGGGCGCTCACGCTCAAAACGGCCGACAAATTCTGCCGAAAAATGCTGGGCGTCGGCGGCAGAACCACCGTTGCCGCAGCTCAACACCTTGCCGCCGCTGGTGACACAGGTCAGCAGCGCCTGAACGGCATCCGCAATGGGTTTGCTCAACAAGGGGGCGGCCTGGTATTTCAGGTCGGCGCTGTCGATGAAGTGTTGTTGAATTCGTTGTTCCAGCATGGCCGCGATGATACCCGCGTCAACCCTGGCACCGCCTTATCGCCAAATGGGGCAACCCCAAAGCGCGCCAGGACGTTTTGCCTAGCTTGCATCAAACGCGCCTTGCAGCCACTCAATGGCGCCAGCGTCCACCGCGACCACGTCAAAGCGACAGGGTGGCCAGGTATTCAGGCGCATCAGGTAGTGGCGTGCGGCAAACACGATGCGGCGCTGTTTGATGGCGCTGACACTCGCCGCTGCCCCACCGTGGCTGGCAGTTTTGCGCTGGCGCACCTCGACGAACACGCAGGTGCCGTCCCTTGCACGCATGATCAGGTCAATTTCACCTCCACCACGCCCAGGGGTTCGATAATTGCGCGCCAGCAAACTTAAACCCGCCTGCTGCAGGTGGGCCAGTGCCGCATCTTCTGCGGCATCACCCATTTGCTTGCTGGTGCGCTGGGTTGCCGGCACTTTCGCTTTAGGAAAAATCATTGATGACACACCCTGCTTTGCATCTTGCCGCCACGTACGCCCCCGCCCTGCGCGCCGCATCCGACGCCGCTGGTGCCCAGAATTATCGGCCCGGCACGCTCTACGTGGTGGCCACGCCCATTGGCAATCTGGCCGACATCACCTTGCGCGCCCTGCATGTGCTGCAACTGGCGGACTTTGTGGCCTGCGAAGACACCCGCCACACCCAGGCCATGCTGCGCGCTTACGGCATTGACAAACCGTCTGGGCAATTGCTGGCGGTGCACCAGCACAACGAAGCACAAGCCGCGCAAACGGTCATCGAGCGGCTGCACCAGGGCGCGCGCGTGGCCTACGTGAGCGACGCGGGCACACCGGCCATCAGCGACCCCGGTGCCCGGCTGGTGGCTGGCGTGCGCCAGGCCAGGCTGCCAGTGGTGCCCTTGCCCGGCGCCAGCAGCGTGACCACGGCGCTGTGTGTGGCGGGCATTGCACCCGATGCCCAGCAACAAGGCGGGTTCGTTTTTGTTGGCTTTTTGCCCAGCAAGGCCACCGAGCGCCAAGCCGCAGTCGATGCGCTGGCCAAGGAAATGCGCGCCGTGGTGCTGCTGGAGGCACCGCACCGCATGGAGGCACTGGCTGCGGCCTTGGCGGCGCTCGGCACTCGCTCCCTGACGGTGGGCCGGGAGCTGACCAAGCAGTTTGAAGAAATCGTGACGTTGCCAGCCCTTGACCTGCCTGCCTGGCTGGGCCAGGATGCCAACCGCCTGCGCGGCGAATTTGCGCTGGTGTTGCATCCGGCACCGGTGGCCCCGTCCAGCGGACCTGACACGCGCGTGCTGCAACTGCTGCTGGCTGAGTTGCCACTTAAAACTGCGGTCAAACTCGCTGCCGACATCACCGGCGAGCCGCGCAACGCCTTGTACGAGTTGGCGCTGGCGCTTAAAAATGGCTGAGGCAATGGCAACTGAACTTCTGAGGACCTGGAGTGCCGCCCATTTCAGGGTGAAGCGCAGCGACTCATGGCGCAGGGTTGCGTTTGAACAAAGGCATGACTTTGGGCAAATTGGCCTCGATGTCAGCAATGCGAGTGGCGCCTGAAGGGTGGGTGGAGAGCCATTGCGGCGGCGCGCCTTTGCTGGCTGCGGCCATTTTTTGCCAAAGGCTGACCCCCGCACGGGGGTCAAAACCGGCACGTGCAGCCAGCTCCATGCCCACCAGATCAGCCTCTGATTCGTCCCCCCGGCTGAACTGCAGTGTCAGCAACTGGGCACCGTAATTGGTCACCGTCTGACCCAACTCACCCAGGCCAAGCACCTGACCGAGCAGACCAGCCCCGATGCCGGTGGCAGCGTTTTTTCCCATGCGCGCGCGGGCATGCTCGCGCAGTGCGTGAGCCACTTCATGGCCCATGACAGTGGCGACCTCGTCGTTGGTCAGTTTGAGTTGCTCCAAAATGCCGCTGTAAAACGCAATCTTGCCGCCCGGCATGCAAAAGGCATTGATCTGTTTGCTGCCAATCAGGTTGACCTCCCAGCGCCAATCGCGCGCACGCGGGTTCCAGCGCAGTGCGTGCGGAATAATGGCTTTGGCGATGGCGCGCAAACGGCGCACTTGCGGATGGTTTTGGTCACCTAGCGCCTTCTGGCTTGAAGCCTGCTGCAACATCTGGGCGTATTGCTGGGCAGCTGATTTCTCGACGGTGTCAGCCGACACCAGCTTGGTGAAAAAGGAGTTGCCGCCGACATCAATGCCTTCACGCGCTGGCGCTTGCGCCAGGCTGGCACCGGGCAGGGCGGCGAGCAGGGCACCACGCAGAAGCAACTGGCGTCTCTGGCTGCAAAAATAACAGTTGTGTGGTGGGTTCATGGTGGCGGGTGGTGAGGTCACAGGGCTCATTTGATGCAAACCGAGCGGACCATCTTCAGGTCGGTCAAGCCCATCATGACCTTCTCCATGCCATCCATCTTCAGGGTACGCATGCCACCTTCCACTGCCGCGGCAAAGATTTCTGCCACACGGGCACGCTCCTGGATGAGCTTTTTGATGCCGTCGTCGGCAATCAGCAGTTCGTGCAAGCCAACCCGGCCCTTGTAGCCCGTCTGGTTGCATTTGTCGCAACCGACATGGCGGTAGAACTGGATCTGCCCGTTCTCAGCGTACTGCTGCTGCCAGGCGTCAATCAGTTTGGCCATCTCGCCTGCGTAGTCAGCCTTCCAAATGGCGGAATGGCGCAGTTCTTCGACATATTCCGTGGCAAACAAACGCAATTCTTCGGCATCAGGGGCGTAAGCCTCCTTGCAGGCACACAGACGCTTGGCCAGCCGCTGCGCCAGAATGCCCAACAGCGCATCGGCAAAATTGAACGGATCCATGCCCATGTCGAGTAGCCGGGTGATGGATTCCGGCGCTGAATTGGTGTGCAGGGTAGAGAACACCAGGTGGCCGGTGAGCGAGGCTTCGACGCCCATCGACACGGTTTCCTTGTCGCGCGACTCGCCGACCATGATGATGTCGGGGTCGGCCCGCAAAAACGCCCGCATCACCAGGGCGAAGTCAATCCCGGCTTTTTTGTTGATCTGGACCTGGCGCAGACCCTTCTGGGTGATTTCAACCGGGTCTTCGGCCGTCCAGATTTTGGTGTCGGGCTTGTTGAGGTGCTTGAGGATCGAGTGCAGTGTGGTGGTTTTGCCCGAACCGGTGGGGCCGCACACATAAAACAGACCATAGGGCTTTTCAACGGTCTGGATGACGCGCGCCTTGTTGTGCGGCGTCAGGCCCAGTTTGTCCAGCGGGATCGGCTCACCGGCCGCCAGAATCCGCATCACCACGTCTTCCACGCCACCGGCAGAAGGTATCGTGGCCACCCGCAATTCAATGTCTACCGGGCCGTATTTCTTGAACTTGATCTTGCCGTCCTGCGGCTTGCGACGCTCGGAAATATCCAGGTCACACATGATCTTCAAGCGCGTGACCATGGCTTGGCGAAAGTGCGCTGGCACTTCAATGTAGGGCTGCAAGGAGCCGTCAATGCGAAAGCGAATGCCGGTTTTGAGCTTGCCTGGCATGGGTTCGATGTGGATGTCAGACACCCCCTGGTGGTAGGCATCGAGGATCACCTTGTTGACAAACTTGACGAGTTCATTGTCTGCTGCGGCAGATTCCAGGGAATCATCATTGCTGCCATCATCCAGCGGCGAGCTGTCCATGTCAGCCAGCATTTCATCAATGCTGCCCCCCGTGGCCTCCAGCCCAAAGATTTGCCCCAATGTGTCCTGAAATTCGGTCTGTGTCGTGACGTGGTAAACGAATTTGCTGACTTTGGGAAACACCTGGTGCACGATGCGCGAACTGCGCACCGCTTCGGGATCCAGGCACATGATGACCATGCCAGCGGGTGACTCTTCCAGAGGCACCCAACCCTGCTCTTCAATGAATTCCCGCTTGAGTGCCCCGTGCAGCATCTCGGAGCGAATGCGACCAGACGAAAACGGCTCGTAGCTGACACCAAAAAACTTCGCCAGCGACGGCCCGATTTGCCCGACGCGCACCTGGTAGCGAGTCAGCAACACCTTCTCGGCCGCCAGCCCTTGTGCGCGGGCCTCCTGCAGGCAATGCTGCAGTTCCTCAGCCGTCATGACGCCGTCAGACACCAGGCCATCGTACTTGGTCACCATGCGCCGCACACTCTCTTCGGCCTCATGAATCCGGTGCCGGATGGCCGTCGCCAGTGTTTTGCAAAGCTGCGACACGCCTTCAATGTCAAGGTCGCCAAACGGGCGTTCACTTTTGTTGTTGATGATCTGCAGCACACCGTACAGGACTTTGCCGTCCAGGATCGGCGCGACCAGCATCTCACGGGTGCGGTAGCCTGAGCGCTTGTCGACCTCTTTCAGGAACGTCAGTGCGGGATGAATTGTCTTGAGCGACTCTTCGTCGTAAACATCAGGCAAGTTGACCAGCATGTGGCTGAACGCGACGTAGCCCGCAATGCTTTGCGGCGTGATTGGCAGCTTCAGGTCACGGCTGCTGTTAAGACCCGTCTTGATCTTCGACACAATGGCAGAGTGGTCTTCATTGACCACATACAGCGTCAGCCGGTCAGCATTGAAGAGCTTGCAAATGTCCGGGCTGGTCTCCAACATGATTTGCTCAATGTTGTCGGTCTCATGAATGCGCGCCGTCACATGCTGCAACTGCTTGTAAAACAGCGCCTCGAAGGTCATGCCATCACGCTTGGCGCTGTAAGTTTTGGTGCCCGTGTTCATGGTTACTTGGTCTCAAAGTTGGTGATGCCGTCCCAACCGGGGTCAATGGGGTGGCCGCGTGTGGCCGCAATCCGTTCAGCATACAGCTTATAAAGTGGCTTGTTGGCATCGAGTTGCAGCAATTGGCCAAGCAGTATGTCGCACTGCACACGATTTTGCGCCCGATAGACCGCCAGGAATGTGTGCCACAACGCCAATTCCTCAGATTGCGCGGGCGTAACGTCCCTTGCGAAAGCGATGGGCGTCAAAATGGTAATGGCTTGCTGTTTGCCTTTGACACGCACGCGATCCAGCTCTTGCCAGACGTAGCCGGTCGCCATCGCCTGCGTGGCCTGGCTGGCGACAATGCTCACACCATAGGCTTTGGACAGGCCCTCAAGCCTGGAACCCAGATTGACAGCGTCTCCAATCACGGTGTAACTGCGCCGGATGTTGGAACCCATGTCACCGACATACATCTGTCCGGTGTTGATGCCAATACCCAAGCCGATGTCAAGATCCAGATGCGCCAGGGCGCCTGCCTTGAGCGACTTGTTGATGCGGCCCAATGCTTGCGTCATCTGCAGGGCCGTCTTCACCGCCAACTGGGCGTGCGCCGGCGACTCGACAGGTGCGCCCCAAAATGCCATGACGCAATCACCCATGTACTTGTCCACGGTACCCCGGTTGGCGCCAATCAATTGCGTCAACTCGCTGAGAACCTGATTCAGCAATTGCTGCAACTGCACCGGAGCCATCTGCTCGGACATTCGGGTAAAGCCGCGCATGTCACAGAACATCACCGTCAGCTCGTCGCTTTTTGCGCGCATGGTATAGCGGTCCGGGTCTTTGACCATCTCCCGCACCAACTCTGGGGGCACATAGGTGCCAAACAAGGCAATCAACTTACGCCTGGACCGACTTGTTGACAGATAGCCATACCCGACATTCAGCACAAAAATCGTCACGGTCATCAGCAAAACGGGCGCCAGATGCAATACCAACGCATGCGCCACATACAGCCACCAGTTAAACGCCACCAAGGCAGCGACCACACCGACGCTCAATGCCACAGCCATGGACTCCCGCCACAGCGGCAAGACAAATGCAAGCGTCACCCCCACCAGGAAAAGCAACACAAACTCATAACCTTCGGCGTACACCGGCTTGACCAGAAAGCGACGGTCCAGCAGACTGGCAAGCGCATTGGCTTGGACCTCAACACCAGGGTACACGGCAGCCACCGGCGTGGCACGCAAATCAACAATGCCGATGGCCGTGGCGCCAACCAGGACGATCTTGCCTTTCAATTGCAGCTCTGGCACCCGATCTGCCAGGACGTCACTGGCCGACAGGTAATTGAAAGAGCCACCATGGGCGCCACCATATCCCCGAAATGGCACCCACATGGCACCCCGCTCATCCACCGGAATGCTGAAGCTTCTGTCCGGCCACTTGAGCACGACGCTCTGCAATGCCGAGCGGTCCACACCGGTGGGCCCAGAGGGCGCCCAACCTGGCGTGACTTGCGGCATTCCCACCAGGCGACGAAACATGGCCAACGACAGTGATTCGTAATAATTGTCGGCAAACCGGGCCACCAGGGGCAACGCGCGGACAACACCGTCCGGGTCTGTCATTGAATTGAAGAAGCCTGCAAGTGGTGCAGCTTGTGCCAGTGGACGGATATTGGCACCAAACCCATCCCATTGGTTCATGGGCACAAAGCTTCCGTCAAGGTCATGTGTGGTCATCACCGGTTGGGGCAGCTCGCCGTTGGTGCGGCCACCCTGGTCACTGGAAAAGTAGTACCCCAACACCACGGGACGATTCACCATCGACTCGGCGAACAGGCGGTCATAGTCCAGGGCAGGTGCGAGTTGCGCCACCCGCGCCACAAATCCAGGATCCTGGCTCAATTCGTTTTGCGCAAGGGATTGAAGTTGTTTCAGGCCGGAGCTCTCGTCGGACTCAGCAAACACCACATCAAAACCCAGAAGCGCAATCTGGTACTTGTCAAACAAGGTGTGGGTCAGGGACGCCAACTTGTGGCGGGACCAGGGCCAACGACCAAATTCAGCCAGGCTTTTCTCGTCAACGTCAACGATAACGATCCGGTCATCAAAGGTTTGGGGCATCGTCGCTCGCAAACGAGCGTCGTAGTGCATCGCGTCAATGCGGTCCAACGCGGCGATCGGAAAAACGCTCAGGTCGTGAAGAATCGCCAACACCACCGTGACCAAAGACAAGCCGATCCGCCTCCAGTGCCGCTTCAAATAGCGCATCAAAGACCTGTCAATCGGTGCCTAGTCGCAAATCAACCCCACATCAGGCCTGCAAAAATTGCATCTGTGTGCCCGCCAGCACCATCTGATCACCATGCTTCAAGATCACAGGCTCGGCGGTCAGCGCAACGCCATTGAGCAGGGGCAAATCCGGCCCCTCCACATAATGCACCACAAAATGGTGTTGCCGACGCGTGATGGCGGCGATAGAAACACCCGGTTTACCCACAGTGGTCACCACCTTGGTTAAGGGCATTTCCCGTCCGCCGGCAGGACCCGACAGGACTTTGATCGAACCAGCGACTTCAGGCTCTGGCATCAACGGCATCACAGGAACATCCCTGTGCGGGGCAACACCCTTGGTTTTGTCAACGTTAACGGCAGACTCAAACCGAATTTTGTATTTACCGACTTCAAGCGTGTCACCGTGCCGCAAAACCTGTTTCCGGACTGCTTTGCCATTGACAAAAGTGCCGTTGGTGCTGTTGAGGTCTTCCACAGCGACCTCCTTGGATTGCATATGAAAGGCGGCGTGCTCGCCACTGACCGCCAGATTTTCAATGACGATGTCGTTGTAGGGCCTACGCCCCAGCGTTGTGCGTTCCTTGGTCAATTCGACCTCTTTGATCACAATGCCGTCCATCATGACGATTATTTTTGGCACAAACACCTCCTTAAATTCAACATGTGGCTGTGCTCTGAACACAGGCGACCGCGTCTATCTTATGGCGCACCAAAAAAACGCGACATCATTCCAGCTTTGCCCGTGGAAGCACTCGCCCGCACCAGCAACACGGCAATGTTATCGCGGCCACCCGCGGCATTGGCCTTGGCCACCAACTCAGCCGCGATTGTCGGCAAAGGTGCACCTATAGCCATCGCTGCCGCAATTTCTGCGTCGTTCAACATGTCGGTCAAACCGTCCGAGCACAGCAAATACACGTCGCCGTGCTGCACCGCATGCTCGCCAAGCGCCACCTGAACCTCGTCTTCAACACCCAGTGCACGGGTCAGCAAATTTTTCCCTGGGGCAAACAACGCCTCTTCAGGCGTTAAAAGCCCGGCATCCACGCGCTCTTGCACCAGAGAATGATCACGCGTGATTTGAGTCAACGCTTGAGCGCGTGAACGATAGCAGCGCGAGTCTCCCACATGCCCCAAAATCAAGCAATCGTTTTTGAATACGGCAGCGACCACGGTGGTTCCCATACCGGCGTAATGCGGGTTGGCAGCGGCCGCATGAAAGATGGACTGGTTGGCTAGTGCAATACACAAACCGATGCCCCGGGAGATTTGGGCCGGGTTGGCAGCTTGTGTCTCCACACTGAGCCAACGCAGCAACTCTGATTTCACTGACGCCACCGCCATGCCACTGGCCACTTCACCTGCGTTGTACCCGCCCATACCATCAGCCAACACAGCGATGCCGAAATCCTCGTCAATAGCCAAGGCGTCCTCATTGTTGAAGCGAACCTGCCCCACATCGGTCAGCGCGTAAAAGCTGTACTGCATCTTGAAAATACCCATAACTCCAGGTCAATTGAACCAATTCTGAACGGCAGCACGACTGTCAACAACTGGAGGGTGATGATACCCAATGAATGCAAGTCAGAACGATCTTCCTGCGGTCAAGCTTAACGCCATCATCTCCAAAAACGACAAAGCCGGATTGTCCATTGAGCGGGCATCCGGCTTTCGAATTGGCTGTCGCAACAATGCGCAGCTGATCAGGCTGGGGTTACAACATGGCTTTGAGCAGCTTGGCCATCTCGGACGGGTTACGCGTGACCTTGAAGCCACACTCTTCCATCACCGCCAGCTTGGCTTCAGCCGTGTCCGCACCGCCAGAAATCAAGGCGCCGGCGTGGCCCATGCGCTTGCCAGCAGGCGCGGTCACACCTGCGATGAAACCCACGATGGGCTTCTTCATGTTGAGCTTGCACCAGCGTGCAGCTTCAGCTTCGTCCGGACCACCAATTTCACCAATCATGATGACGGCATCGGTGTCAGGATCGTCATTGAAGGCTTGCATCACGTCGATGTGTTTCAGGCCGTTGATCGGGTCGCCACCAATGCCCACCGCGCTGGACTGGCCCAGCCCGATTTCGGTCAACTGTGCCACAGCTTCATAGGTCAGCGTGCCAGAGCGGCTGACCACTCCAATGCGACCCTTGCGGTGGATGTGACCAGGCATGATGCCGATCTTGATTTCATCAGGCGTGATCAGACCAGGGCAGTTGGGGCCCAGCAGCAGGGTTTTCTTGCCGCCAGCGGCTTCCTTGGCCTTCATTCGGTTGCGCACTTCGAGCATGTCGCGCACCGGAATGCCTTCGGTGATGCAAATCGCCAGATCAAGGTCAGCCTCGACCGCTTCCCAAATGGCAGCAGCAGCGCCGGCTGGCGGCACATAAATCACGCTGACGGTGGCACCGGTTTCAGAAGCCGCTTCCTTGACGGAGGCATAAATCGGGATGTTGAAGATGGACTCGCCAGCCTTCTTGGGGTTCACACCCGCCACAAAGCAGTTTTTGCCGTTCGCGTATTCTTGGCACTTTTCCGTGTGGAACTGGCCAGTTTTGCCTGTGATACCTTGGGTAATGACCTTGGTGTCTTTATTGATGTAGATCGACATTTTGTTTATCCTTTCACCGCTTTAACAGCTGCTTGTGCAGCCTCGGCCATGGTGTCCACGGAAATGATGGGCAGACCGCTCTCGGCCAGCATCTTCTTGCCCAATTCCTCGTTGGTACCCTTCATGCGCACGACCAGCGGCACATTCAGGTTGGTGGCCTTGCAGGCTGTGATCACGCCTGTGGCGATGGTGTCGCACTTCATGATGCCGCCAAAGATGTTGACCAGAATGGCCTTGACCTTGGGGTTCTTCAGCATGATCTTGAAGGCTTCCGTGACCTTTTCGGGGGTGGCGCCGCCGCCCACGTCCAAAAAGTTGGCAGGCTCTGCACCAAACAACTTGATGGTGTCCATGGTGGCCATGGCCAGGCCGGCGCCATTCACCAAGCAACCAATGTTGCCGTCCAGGCTGATGTAGGCCAGGTCAAACTTGCTGGCTTCGACTTCAGCCGGATCTTCTTCGTCCAGATCGCGGTAAGCCACAATTTCAGGGTGCCGGTACAACGCATTGGCGTCAAAGTTGAACTTGGCGTCGATGGCCTTGATGTTGCCATTGCCTTCAAGAATCATCGGGTTGATTTCAACCAACGATGCGTCGGTGTCCATATAGACCTTGTAGATCTTTTGCAGCACATCGACCGCTTGTGCGGTTGATGCAGCAGGCACGCCAATGGCGTTGGCCAGCTTGGTGGCCTGGGCGTCGGTCAGACCAGTCGCCGGGTCAACGATTTCGGTGATGATTTTTTCCGGGCTGACTTCAGCCACGTGTTCGATGTCCATGCCGCCTTCAGATGAGACGATCATGGCCACGCGCTGGCTGGCGCGATCGGTCACGGCGGACACGTAATATTCTTTTTTGATGTCAGCGCCTTCCTCGATCAGCAGGCGACGTACTTTCTGACCTTCCGGGCCGGTTTGGTGAGTGACCAATTGCATGCCCAGAATCTCACCGGCGAGTTTTTTCACCTCGTCAATGGAGCGCGCCAGCTTGACACCGCCACCCTTGCCGCGACCCCCGGCGTGAATCTGCGCCTTGACAACCCAGACGGGGCCACCAAGTTTTTGTGCGGCTTCCACCGCCTCTTGAACGGTGAACGCTGCAATGCCGCGAGGCACTGGCACACCAAATTGGCGCAAGATTTCCTTGCCTTGGTACTCGTGAATTTTCATCAGCTGTTTCCCTCAGGAACGGGTGGTTGAATGGCGTCACAAATCCGCTGCTTTGCAGCGGCTTGATAACACTTTGCGATAACTTAAGGACTGTATCATGCTGCATTAGCGCATTCTTTTGGCAGCCTTACAAGGTGCCGCTGGATCAGGAGTCCGAGTTCACCATGCAAAAAGTATTCATCGACGGCGAAGCGGGAACCACCGGTTTGCAGATTCGCGAGCGTATTCAGGGCATGCCCAGCGTCGAATTGGTCAGCATCGCCCCCGAGCTGCGCAAAGACGCCTCTGCCAAACGCGCACTCATGGCTCAGGTGGACCTCGTGGTGCTGTGTCTGCACGACGAAGCAGCTATTGAATCAGTAGCTATGATCGAAGAAACCGAAAGGGCTACAGGTCAAAAAGGTCCAAAAATTATTGACGCATCCACAGCGCATCGCACGGCACCCGGCTGGGTTTACGGCTTTGCAGAACTCTGCGCCGGACAGCGCGAGGCTATCCAGAACGCCCGGCGCGTGACCAACCCAGGTTG
>JBBQZG010000042.1:0-21484 GCA_038207945.1 Burkholderiales bacterium | reverse complement strand
GCCACTGTGCTGGTAGCCATGGCGTAAAGGGTTTTCAGCCCTTGACGTAGTCTCGGTTCTGACTGATTGCGGTATCGTTCCCCCATGAAAATTTCTTTCCTGAAACTGGGCTGGCGATCATTGACACGTGACTTGCGTGCGGGTGAACTGCGTTTGTTGATGGTCGCGGTGACCCTGGCGGTGGCCGCGCTGACGGCCGTGGGTTTCTTTGCGGACCGGCTCAAAGGTGGCCTGCAGCGTGACGCACGCCAAATGCTCGGCGGCGACGCGGTGGTGGCAAGTGACAACGCGATACCTGCTGGTTTCCTGGCCCAAGTCAAAACCTTTGGCTTGTCGCAGGTGCAAACCATTAGCTTTCCCACGATGGCGCGTGCGCCAGATGCCACAGGCGCAGCCACCAAGCTGGTCTCCTTGAAGGTGGTTGAGCCAGGTTACCCCTTGCGCGGGCGCTTGCGCGTAAGTGAACAGCCGGGTGCCGAAGGGGCGCTCACCCAGGACATCCCAGGTCCCGGTCAAGCCTGGGCTGATGCGGCGCTGCTGGATGCGCTCAATTTGCAAGTGGGTGCGGACTTGCTGCTAGGCGATAGCACGCTTAAAGTCAGCCGCATCATCGTCAACGAGCCAGACCGTGGCGCGGGCTTCATGAACTTTGCCCCACGCGTCATGATCAACCAGGCCGATGTGCAGGCCACGGGCCTGATTCAACCCGCCAGCCGCCTGTCTTACCGGCTGGCGGTGGCCGGTGACGAGCAATCTGTGCAGGCGTTTGTCGATTGGGCGCAGGCCCAGGTTGCGGCCCGCTCGGTGCGCGGTATACGTGTGGAAGCTTTGCAAGGCGGTCGCCCCGAGCTCAGTACGACGTTGGCGCGCGCCGAGAAATTTTTGAACCTGGTAGCGCTACTTGCGGCCTTGCTCAGTGCCGTGGCGGTAGCACTGGCCGCGCGCGGCTTTGCCGCCAGCCATCTGGACGACTGCGCCATGTTGCGGGTGCTGGGCTTGCCCCAGCGCACCATTGCTGCGGCCTACACCTTTGAATTTACGCTGATTGGCTTGATGGCCAGCGGCTTGGGTGTGCTGCTGGGCTTTTTGGTGCACTACGGTTTTGTCGCCTTGCTCGCAGGTTTGGTGGATTCAGCCTTGCCTGCAGCCAGTCTCTGGCCGGTGCTGTTTGGCATGGGCATGGGCCTGACCTTGTTGTTGGCTTTTGGGCTGCCACCCGTGTTGCAACTGGCGCAAGTGCCACCGCTTCGGGTGATCCGGCGCGATGTCGGGGGGTTGAAGCCCGCATCACTCACTGTTCTGGGCGTCGGCATTCTCGGCTTTGCGGCTTTGTTGATGGCTGCCAGCAGCGATGTGAAACTGGGCCTGATTGCCGTCGGTGGTTTTGCCGTGGCGACGTTGTTGTTTGCGGCGTTAAGCTGGCTGGCGGTCAAGCTGTTACGCGTCAGCGTGAACGATGCCACGGCACCCACCGCTCTGGTGCTGGCGACAAGGCAAATCGCGGCTCGTCCTGCATTTGCAGTGGTGCAGGTGAGCAGTCTGGCCGTGGGTTTGTTGGCGCTGGTGCTGCTGGTGTTGCTGCGAACCGACCTGATCAGCAGCTGGCGCGCTGCCACACCGCCTGATGCGCCCAATCGCTTTGTCATCAATGTGATGCCTGAGCAGGGTGAGGCGTTTTCTGAGGCGCTCAAAAGCGCGGGTGTCAGCAAATTTGACTGGTATCCCATGATCCGGGGCCGTCTGGTGGCTGTGAACGGCCGGGAGGTGAATCCCGATGATTACCTTGAGGAACGTGCCCGCCGCTTGGTAGACCGTGAATTCAATCTGTCGCATAGCGCCACGCAACCCAGCCAGAACATCGTCGTGGCTGGGCGCTGGCAGGCTGACGAGGCGGGCGCCATCAGTGTGGAAGAGGGCATTGCCCAAACGCTTGGCTTGGGTCTCGGAGACACCCTGACCTTTGACGTGGGAGGTATGCAAACCGAGTCCAAAATCACCTCGCTGCGCAAAGTGGACTGGGGCTCCATGCGCGCCAACTTCTTTGTCATGTACCCGGTCGACAAGCTCGAAGGTGTGCCTGCCACCTATATGAGCGCATTCAAGGCGCCAGCAACAAAAGGCTTTGACAATGGGTTGGTGCGCCAGTTCCCCAACATCACCAATGTGGACATGACAGCCACCATTGCACAAATCCAGCGCGTGCTCGATCAGGTGATTGGCGCAGTTGAATTCCTGTTCGCCTTCACGCTGGCAGCCGGTCTGGTGGTGCTGTTTGCCGCTGTGACCGCCACACGCGATGAGCGTGCCCGTGAATACGCCATCATGCGCGCAGTCGGTGCACGTGCCAGCCTGCTGCGCCAGGTGCAGCGCATTGAACTGGCTGGGGTGGGCTTGCTGGCAGGATTTTTGGCCTCCATCGTGGCCAGTGCGGTGGGCTGGGCGCTGGCGCATTTTGTGTTTGACTTCGAATGGACGGTGTCACTGTGGGTGCCACTGTTGGGTTCGCTGGCTGGAGCGGTGCTCGCGCTGGCGGCAGGCTGGTGGGGTCTGCGCGAAGTGCTCAACCGCCCGGTGGTGCAGACGCTGCGCAGTGCAGCGCAATGAAAATACTATATTATTTATAGCTACTGGCGCTTTTTAGATATGGGCTAGAGACCAATTTAACCATGAATATTGAAGAGAAATCAGAATTTGCCACACCGTTCGAATGGATCGGCGGCGAGGCGCGAGTCCACGAGTTGGTTGAGCGCTTTTATGACCTGATGGATCTGGAGCCGGGTTACGCTGAGCTTCGTGCCGTCCACGGCTCGGTGCTGGAGGATGCGCGGCAAAAGCTGTTCTGGTTTTTGTGCGGCTGGCTCGGTGGTCCACAGCATTATGTGGAGCGGTTTGGTCACCCGCGCCTGAAAATGCGGCACATGCCCTTCAAAGTCGGTTTGGTCGAGCGCAACCAGTGGCTGGCCTGCATGGATCAGGCCATGCTTGAGACGGGTGTGCCTGACGGTCTGCGAGCCAAGCTCAAACAATCGTTTTTCCAGACGGCGGACTGGATGCGCAACCAGCCAGAGTGAGTTTGGTCAACCCCGTCAATCAGCCCAGGTGGTTTGGTAGCATCTGAGCGGCCCGGAATCGCTTCGATGGCCACAACGACTGAGGGAACGCGATGGAATCTGTGATCGGCTTGGACGAGCGCGCACGTCATGTGCGTGCTGCCAGCAGCATCGGACTGGTCGTTGCCTTGCTGTTTTCAGTCTACAACCTGATCACCCCGGGCCTGATGGTGTTGGGGTTGATTGAGCTTGCTGCCGCGCTTTTGCTGTTAGTCCCTGCTGTCCTCATGAGTTTCACACCCAACCGTGTGGGTGCGTCCGAGACATTGTTGCTGCTGTCGGCCGGGGTTATTTTTGGCGCCCTGATCGTGACCGGTGGTATTGAGGGCACCGGGCTTTTTTGGGTCTATACGGTGCCGTTTCTGGCGTTTTTCGTGAAAGGTCAGCGGTTGGGCTGGATTTACAGCGTGGTTTTTCTTGGCTTGGTGGCGCTGTACCTTCTGGGCGTGCGTCCGGCTTTAGGTGCGGGGCACCAGTTTTCAGCGGTGGTCAGTGCGCACTTTTTGCTGTCCTTGAGCTTTTACACCCTGGTGGCGGCCGCCTTTAACCATGTGCGCAGCCGTTTTGAAGCGCAGCTTCAGCTGCGCAAAGACGAGGCCGAAGCCGCCTCCCTGGCCAAGTCGCGGTTTCTGGCGGCCGCCAGCCATGATTTGCGACAACCGGCGCACGCGCTGGGCCTGTTTGTGTCGCGCCTCACGCAGTTGCCGCATGACGCACAGGCCAAAGACTTGGTGGCGGGTGTGGCTTCTGCAGTGCATGCGTTGCAGGAAATGCTGGATGCATTTTTTGACTATTCGCGCCTGGATGCCCCCTCCATGCAGGTGCAGGCGCAGGCATTCCCCGCAAACCACCTGTTTGAACAATTGCACACCAGTTTTGAGGGTGTTGCCGTGAGCAAAGGCTTGCGTCTGCGTATCCGGCCCTCTGGTTTGTGGTTGCAAACTGACCCCGTGCTGCTTTACCGCGTGCTGCTCAACCTGGTGAGCAACGCACTGCAGCACACCCAGAAGGGTACGGTGTTGGTGATTTGTCGTCCCGGGCGTGAGTCAACGCAGGCGCGTATCGAGGTTTGGGACAGTGGTGTGGGTATTGCCCCGGAGTTCCATCAGAAAATTTTTGAAGAGTTCTTTCAGGTGGGTAACCCCGAGCGGGATCGCAGCAAGGGTCTGGGCCTGGGTCTGAGCATCGTGGCGCGCTCATGTCGTCTGCTGAATTTGCCATTGAGCATGCGTTCAGGCGTGGGCTGTGGCACCCGTTTTTGTGTCGAGGTGCCTACCACGCCCGCGCAGATCAGAGTCGAACCCACCGGCGTGGCAGCTTGGCCGGGCAGCGCAACATTTGACCACCTGCATGTGCTGTTGATTGAAGACGATGCTCTGGGCGGCGTGGCTCTGAAGGGTCTGCTGGAATCCTGGGGCTGCCAGGTGACTGCGGCAGATACGGCGTTGGGGGCGTGCGGACTGGTGTCCCATGTACCAACCCCCGACCTGATCGTCAGCGACTTCCGGCTGCGCGGTGAAAACAATGGGATTGATGCGGTGCGCTTGGTACGTGAAGCTGTGGGCTTTGACGTGGCGGCTTGCCTGATCAGTGGTGACACCGCACCGGAAGTACGTGAACAAGTCAGGGCGGCTGGGCTGGTGCTGTTGCAAAAGCCAGTGCGTCCGGCCAAGTTGCGCAGTGTGTTGCGGCAATCGGTGCAGGCAAAAACATCAGGCACTGCGGCACTTGAGGCGGTTTGAGTGTTCTGACCGTCAAGCCCGTGAGGCCATCAGCAACACCACCAGAGCTCCCCCACCGCCGTCTGCAGGCTTGGCCTGCACAAACGCCAGCACCTCGTTTTTTTGCACCAGCCAGCTGTGCACCCGGCTCTTCAGGATGGGGGCTTTGCCGGGAGAACCCAGTCCTTTGCCGTGCACCACGCGCACACAACGAATGCCTTGCTTGTGCGCATCGCGGATGAAAATACTCAAGCTTTCCCGTGCGTCATCACGGCGCAGGCCATGCAGGTCCAGCTGGCGTTGAATGCTCCAGTCGCCACGGCGCAGCTTGCGCGTCACGTCGGTGCCAATGCCGGGGCGGCGAAAGCTCAGGTGCTCGTCGGTTTCCAACAGGGTGGACACATCAAATTCGTCGCTGATGGCCTCCTTGAGCACCGCTTTCTCATCTTTTTGATACTGCATCGCCAGTGGTACTCTTTGCTCTGGTTGATGGAGCAGCTTGCGTTTGTCTGGCAAGGGTTTGACGGCACCTGCAGCGCGCACAAACAAATCCTTGTCGGTGGCCGCCTGCTTGGTGGTTTTGATCCGCTCGCTGGCCAGGAGGATGCGCTGTTGGGCCTGCGCAGCAATGGCTTTCTTGACCACCTTGAGGTCGCCCAGAGTCTTTACCCTGATTGCCGTCGCGGTTGATTTCATGGGCGTTGTCGAGGGGGATGGGCCAGCCTTGGCCTGCGGGCTGGGCGTCTTGCCGGGTGCGCTCACATCAGCCCCCGCTCTGCCATGCTCAGGGCTTCGCCGGGCGCCACGATCACGTGGTCCAGCACCCGCACATCAATCAGCGCCAGCGTGGTTTTCAGGGTTTGCGTCAACATCTCATCAGCGCGGCTTGGCTGCACGGTGCCGCTGGGGTGGTTGTGCGACAGCACCACGGCAGACGCCTGGTGGTGCAGCGCCCGCAGCACCACCTCGCGCGGGTAAACGCTGGTTTGGGTGAGCGTGCCCCTGAACATTTCTTCCATGCACAGCAGGCGGTTTTGCACGTCCAGAAACAGCACGGCAAACACCTCGTGCTTGCGCGCGGACAGATGCAGTTGGAGGTAGTGTTTGACGGCATCGGGGGTGTCAAACACGGTGCGTTCCTGCAGCCGCTGCGCCATGGCGCGGCGGGCCAGTTCCAGAACGGCGACCAGTTCAGCACACTTGGCGGGGCCCAGCCCCTTGACGCGTTTGAGGTCATCAGCGGTGGCGTTGAGTAGCCCGGCAATGCCGTCAAAGCCTGCGGCGGCATCCGCCTTGGGTTTGAGTTCCAGAAGCTCCTGGGCCATTTGCAGCACACCTTTACCCTTGATGCCGGTGCGCAGCAGCAGTGCCAGCAGTTCCACGTCGCTCAAGGCGCCGGGGCCACGGGCCAGCAGCTTTTCCCGCGGGCGGGCATCTGGGGGAAGGTTTTTAAGGGGCATAAGGCAGGCTTTTACAATTGCCTGCAGTTTAGGCGCCCGCACTCAAGTCAGGTTGATTTGGGGTTTAGGGCTCGGCTGTCCCAACAGCTTATTTCGCCAACACACACAGGATTTGTATGACCACCGCTACACCAACGATTCAACCCGGCTCGTTTTTGACACTCCACTATCGGCTCAGCGGCCCCGCAGGCGATGTGGTCAACACCTTTGCAGCTGCGCCGGCCACGCTCACCCTGGGCACCGGCGAGTTGACCCCGGCAGTCGAAGCGCGCCTGATGGGGTTGCCGGAGGGTATCCGCACCACCATTGAGCTGCCTGCGGGCGAAGCTTTCGGCCCGCGCAGCGCTGACATGCAGCAATGGATGGCACGCCAGGTGTTGTTGGACATGGGTGATGCCTCTGAAACCTATGCTGTGGGGGATGTCATCAAGTTCCCCACGCCTGATGGCCAAGGCGAGTTTGCTGGGGTGATTCAGGAATTCCGCAGTGATGCCCAGGGCGACGCGGTGCTGTTTGACTTCAACCACCCGCTGGCTGGCCAGCCGGTGACGTTTGAAGTGCAGGTGATTGGCGTGTTGTGACCATGCACACCGTCATCCCAACCGTGGCAGATCAGAATGAAAACCCCGCCGCTGTGCACGTGCTGTTGGCCGAACCGCGAGGCTTTTGCGCCGGGGTTGACCGCGCCATTGAAATCGTAGAGCGTGCCCTGACCAAATTTGGCGCGCCGATTTACGTGCGCCATGAAATCGTGCACAACACCTACGTGGTGAATGATCTTAAAGTCAAGGGTGCGATCTTTATTGAAGCGTTGGACGATGTTCCCGCAGGGTCTACGCTGGTTTTTTCGGCGCATGGCGTGAGCCGTGCGGTGCAAATGGAAGCGGCAGCCCGCGGCTTCCAGATTTTTGATGCCACCTGCCCGCTGGTGACCAAAGTGCATGTGGAAGTGGCCAAGCTGCACAAGGAAGGCTTTGAGTTCATCATGATTGGCCACAAGGGCCACCCTGAAGTGGAAGGCACCATGGGCCAGTTGGACAGCGGCATTCATCTGGTGGAAGATGTGTCAGACGTGGCCCGTGTCCAACCTTTGCAAACTGAAAAATTGGCCGTGGTGACCCAAACCACCCTCAGCGTGGATGACGCCGCGGCCATTGCAGCTGCCATCAAGGCGCGGTTTCCGAATGTACGTGAGCCCAAACAGCAGGACATTTGCTACGCCACGCAAAACCGCCAGGACGCCGTCAAGCTGATGAGTCCGCAGGTGGATGTGGTGATCGTGGTGGGCAGCCCCACCAGCTCCAACAGCAACCGTCTGGCCGAGGTGGCGCGCAAACTGGGTACACCCGGCTACATGGTCGACACAGCAGACGACTTGCAGCCGCACTGGCTGGATGGCTGCCAGCGGGTCGGTCTGACAGCCGGTGCATCAGCCCCCGAGATACTGGTGTCGCAAGTGATCGAGCGTCTGAAAGCGCTGGGCGCAGTGTCCGTTCAGCGCATGCCAGGCGAGCCGGAGAGTGTTAAGTTTCCCTTGCCCAAGGGCTTGCGTCTGAACGATTCCGAAGCGCTTTAGTAGCTATTTTATTTATAGCTACTTACGGAATTAAAATAAGGGCTAGAGCCCAATTTATTATAAATTTATCATGCTAGACATTACCCTGCTGCGCAAAGACTTGCCCCAAGTGGTGGCCCGCCTGGAAACCCGCAAGAGCCCACAAACGTTCTTGGACGTGGAAGCCTTCACCTCGCTAGAGACAGAGCGCAAAACCATCCAGGTTCGCACCGAAGCCCTGCAAGCCCAGCGCAACAGCGCCAGCAAGCAAATCGGTCAACTCAAAGCCAAAGGCCCGGCGGGCGTCGCTGAAATAGATGCCGTGATGGCGCAGGTGGCCGGCATTAAGGATGAACTGGAAGCTTCTGCCAAACGCCTCGATCAGATCCAGTTTGAGATGCAAGCCCTGCTGTTGGCGGTGCCCAACCTGCCGCATGCCAGCGTGCCGGTAGGCGCTGACGAACACGCCAACGTGGTGGTGCGCAGTTGGGGCACGCCAAAAACCTTTGACTTCGAGGTCAAAGACCACGTCGACGTGGGCACACCGCTGGGGCTGGACTTTGAGATGGGCGTCAAGCTCACTGGCGCCCGCTTCACAGTGATGAAAGGGCCGATAGCCCGCCTGCATCGCGCTCTGGCGCAGTTCATGCTGGATGTGCAAACCGAGGAACACGGCTACACCGAGTGCTACACGCCTTACATCGTGAATGGCGACACCCTGCGTGGCACGGGCCAGTTGCCCAAGTTCGAGGGTGATTTGTTTGCCGCAAAAAAAGGTGGGCAGGAAGGCGAGGCGCAGCCGGACAACACGGCGTTGTATTTGATTCCTACCGCTGAAGTGCCGCTGACCAATTTTGTGCGCGATGTGGTGTTGGCTGAGGCCCAACTCCCCCTCAAGCTCACCGCCCACACGCCATGCTTCAGGTCTGAAGCTGGCTCAGCTGGGCGCGACACCCGTGGTCTGATTCGCCAGCACCAGTTTGACAAGGTCGAGATGGTGCAAATCGTCCACCCCGACACCAGCTATGAAGTGCTGGAGCAAATGACCGGACACGCCGAAGCCATTTTGCAAAAACTGGGCTTGCCTTACCGCGTGATGAGCCTGTGCACCGGCGACATGGGTTTTGGCGCGACCAAAACCTATGACCTTGAAGTGTGGTTGCCGGCGCAAAACACCTACCGCGAGATCAGTTCGGTGAGCAACTGCGAAACCTTTCAGGCGCGCCGCCTGCAAGCTCGCTTCAAGAATGCGCAGGGCAAAAACGAACTGGTGCACACCCTGAACGGCTCCGGCTTGGCGGTGGGCCGCACACTGGTGGCGGTACTGGAGAACTACCAGAATGACGATGGGTCAGTGACGGTGCCCGAGGCGTTGCGGCCTTATTTGGGCGGTATGCAAGTGATCTTCAAGCAAGTCATCGGGACTTAGTCGGTCAGGCGCCAGAACTTTCACTTAGACTGACCTGCATCATGCAACGGTTGGTCACCCTTTTATTTTTTTTAGGCACTTTGTGTGCCACTGCGGCCCAAGCCACCGAGACGCTGAGGGTGCTCGCTTGGCCTGGTTATGCCGATGGCGATCTGGTGCAAGCGTTCGAGCAGCAGTTTGATGTTCGGGTGAAGGTGACACTGGTCGATTCTGATGCGGTACTGGCGCAAAAAATTGGCGCCAAGCAGGGCGGTGATTTTGATGTGGTGGCGGCCAACACGGTTGAGATCAAGCGTTACATTGATCGCAAATGGCTGCAACCGCTCACGGCGCCCAATATGCCCAACATAGCGCGCCAATTACTCCGCTTTCGCAATGCGAAAGCGATTCCTGGCATCACCCATTTGGGCGATGTGTATGCGGTGCCCTACACCTTTTCGGAGATGGGCCTGATTTATGACCGCAAGCAGTTCAAGGCACCACCAACCTCCCTGACTGTGCTCTGGGACCCAGCCTATCAGGGGCGCATTCTGGCATTTGATAGCAGCAGCCACAATTATTCAATTGCATCGCTGGCGTTTGGTGGGCAGCCCTTTCAAATGGACGATGCTGGGTATGCCAGGGTCACCAAGCACCTGATTGACTTGCGCCGAAATGTGCTCACGTTTTACACCTTGCCCGAGGAGTCGGTGGCGCTGTTCAAACAGCACAAGGTGGCCGTGTTGTTTGCCAATTACGGCCAGCAGCAGCTCAAACCGTTGCGCGACAGCGGTGCCGATGTTGGCTATGTGATTCCAAAGGAAGGTGCGCTGGCTTGGCTGGATTGTTGGGCAGTGACGCGGGGAGCCAGAAACAAGTTGCTCGCTGAGCGCTGGATCAATTACATGCTTGAGCCCAAGGTCAGCGCCGAGCTGACCCGCCGCCAGGGTTTGGGCAACACCCTGGATGCCTTCGCCAATACCTTGGACACCGACAAAATTCTATGGCTGGAGCCAGTTGAAAACGACCAGCGTCGCGCTGCATTGTGGTCACGCATCATGTCGGGTGACCGGCCCGAGCGCTTTTAAGCCATGCGTTTCGGGATCGCCTTCAAATTGACGTTGTTGCTCACCAGTTTTAGCCTGGTGGCAATGGGTTTGGTGGGCTATTACGCCTATACCAACAGCCGCTTGACCGTGCTGGAGTCAGCGCAGCGCGATTTGCTCACTGCCACACAAGTGCTTGGGCGCCAGTTTGAAACCAGCATTGAGGTAGTTGCCAGTGATGCCCGCATGTTGGCCAGCCTGGTCAGCGCCCCGGTGGTGGCATCGGACCGCATGAACAGGATGCAAAGCGCTGAAGAGTCGAGGCTGGTGGATGCCTTCAAGGCAATGATGGTAGTGCGGGTGGATCGAGATGGCAGCGCGTTGTTGCAAATCCCTGAGGCGGACCTTCAGGAAAAAGCCCATTACGCCTATGTGTTCAACACCCTACGCTTGGGTCGCGGGCATGTGTATTTGTCGGACATCAGCATTAACTACGAGGAGGGCGCTCATGCGGGTCTGAATCAACCCACGGTGCGGGTTGCCACGCCTGTGTTGGGGGATGATGGTCGGGTATTGGGGCTAGTAGTGATCAACCTGGATTTGAACGGACTCTTCGACCGCTTGCGCTCAAACCTGCCCAATGCTTACGAGGTGTATTTGAGCAACCATTGGGGCGACTTCCTGATTCATCCCGATCCGTCTGAGGCTTTTGGCTTTGATGCTGGCAGGCGGATCTTTATCCAAGACGCATTCAAGTCAGTGGAGGGCTTGATCAGGGGTGTTGGTGGAAGTTTGGTGACCACGGCTGGGCCGATGCATCAGCACAGCGATGGGTTGGTGGCTGCGTTCGCGCGGTTGCCTTACGGTGCACAAACTGAGGACAAACGCTTTGTTATTTTGGGCATGTCGCAACCGATGTCCAATGTCATTCAGGAAATCGATCGTCAGGGCTGGAAGTCGGTGCAGATGATTGCCCTGGTGGGTTTTCTGTCGGTCATTTTGGCGATGGTCGTGGCTGGAAGGGTAACGCGGCCTCTGCATCAGATGACGCGCGCGATGGCGCTGTTTGCAAAAATTCAAACGGTCAGCCGTTTGAATTTCAAGCGCCAAGACGAGATTGTGGTTTTGGCGGCCAGCCTGAACGTCATGCAAAACACCTTGGTCGCCAATTTGCATGAGCTTGACGAGAGCCGTGAAGCCATCAGGCACCTGGCTCAGCATGATGGCTTGACCGGTCTACCTAACCGGGCCTCGTTTGCAGACCGCTTGCAACAGGCTGTGGCCCAGGCCCAGCGTGATCAGTCTCGGCTTGCCGTGATGATTGTTGATCTGGATAATTTCGAGCCGATCAATGACACGTATGGACACCAAGTGGGAGACAGTTTTCTGACCACTGTGGCGCAACGCATGCAGGCGTGTGTGCGCAACGCCGACACGGTGGGTCGGGTGGGTGGTGATGAATTTGTGGTGCTGCTGCCCTGGGTGCAAACGCAACAGGATGCCTCGGTGGTGGCCGAAAAAATTTGTGATTCGATCAATCAGGTCATGCTGATCGACGGTCATTCACTGGTGATTTCAGCCAGTGTAGGGGTGGCGATTTATCCAGATCACGCCGAAGAACAATTCTCTCTGCTTCGGCAAGCGGATGCGGCGATGTACGTGGCCAAAAACATGGGTGGCAACCAGGTGCGTATCGCGAGTGATTGAGTGGCTGGCAGACAACTGAAAAAATTCGATGGCTCATGAACCCTTGCTCGTCTGTTTGATCGGGGCTGAATGCACCGGAAAGACCACCTTGGCGCGCGCCCTGGCGCAGCATTTTTCAGGGTTTTGGGTGCCGGAATATCTGCGCTCGTTTTGTGATCAACAGGGCCGTCCACCTCGCGCTGACGAGCAGGCGCTGGTCATGCATGCGCAGTTTGAGCAAGAGGAGCAGAAGGTGGTGCAGGCAAGACAAGTGGGCTGCGGCTATGTTTTTTGTGACACCGCGCCACTGCTCACAGCCACCTACAGCGACTTTTATTTTGCCGACACCTCGCTGTATGACGCCGCCCATGCCTTGCACGGTCGTTATGCGCTGACGCTGGTTCTGGCACCTGATGTGACGTGGGTGCCCGACGGAATGCAACGTGATGGCAGCCAGGCACGTGTCGCTGTTCACACCATGGTGCAGCATGCGCTTCAATCCAGGCGTTATCCCTACGTTGATGTGTCCGGCGCGGGCGAAAGTCGCTTGCAGGCGGCGATTCTTGCGGTGGAAACGCTCTCCTGCTGAGCCGGACCCTCATTACAATGGTTCGCTCACCGGGGGTGCCTGTTGCAAGACGGGCTGAGAAATACCCCACTCACCTGATCTGGATCATGCCAGCGTAGGGAGCGTGAAGGTTCAACCTCTGCCGCTTATCGGTTTTGCCTTCATTCCCGCGTTTTTTGTGCTGGCGCATTGAAAGGCTTTGCCATGAACCGTCGACTTTTTGCCCTGGCTGCTACTGCGCTGGCTGGGTTTTTTGTCTCAACCCAGGCCCTCGCAGCTGATGAATTGCGTGTGATGGTGCACAGCTCTTTTTCTCTCCCGAAGCCGATGCTGGCGCAGTTTGAGGCACAAAACGGTCTCAAACTGGCGATCATCAAGGGCGGTGATGCCGGTGAAATGCTCAACAAACTGATTTTGACGCGGGCTAAGCCTGTGGCCGATGTGGTGTTTGGCATTGACAACACCCTGGTCGGCAAGGCGCTGGCGGCTGGCGTTCTGGAGCCCACGCTGCCCCAGACGACTAACGCACATGATGCGAATCTGGGTATGGCACTGGCGGCAGTGGACTATGGCTTTGTCACCCTGAACTATGACAAGGCTGCGGTTGCCAAAAGTGGTGTGGTCTTGCCTAAAACCTTGCAGGATCTGACGCTGCCCGCCTACAAAAACTGGCTCGTCACCCCCAACCCGGCCACCAGCAGCACCGGTTATGCTTTCATGCTGGCCACCATTTCCGGGATGGGCGAAGAGCCAGCGTTTGCTTGGTGGGCAGAAATGCGTCGGAACGGTCTCAAGGTGGTCAAGGGCTGGAGCGAAGCCTATTACACTGACTTTGCACGTAACAAAGGGGTGTATCCGCTGGTGGTGAGCTACGCCACCAGTCCCGCTGCCGAGGTCTTTTACAGCAAGGAAAAAACACAAGAGTCACCCACTGCCAGCCTGAACCTCAAGGGCGGTGTGTTCCGGCAAGTGGAAGGCGTTGGGCTGCTCCAAGGAGGTAGCCAACGCGTAGCGGCACTGAAATTCATTGATTTCATGCGCTCAGAACCTGTACAGGAAGCTCTGCAGACGGCGATGTGGATGTACCCGGTGGAGAGTAAAACTGCGCGCGCTGAGGTGATGCGTCATGCAGCTGAGCCCATTGAGTTTGAGTCCCCATTGCCACAAATCGTCGCCAGCAGGGGTGCTGAGTGGGTGGCGCGCTGGACCAAAGTGGTGCTGAGGTAACACGGCAATCCATGGCCTCTGTACGTTGGCGTGGATGGTCCCAATCTGGCCTGTGGCTCGGACTGTTGCCTGCCACGGCGTTGCTGGTGTTGCTGATCGCGCCGTTGGGTCGGTTGGTGTTGGCAGCGTGGTCGGGCGAGGTGAATCTGTCTGGCACAGCATCAGCTAACGCCGGGTCTGTCTGGTTTCCCTGGCAAGACGATTACCTGCGTTGGCGCGTGGTCTGGTCATTGGCACAAGCGGCCATCACCTGTGTGCTGGCGTTTGCGCTTGGCTTGCCACTGGCCTGGGTGCTCGCACGCTTTGAGTTCACTGGGCGTACGCTGGTGCTGCGTCTGTTGATGCTGCCCTTTGTGGTGCCGACCCTGGTGGCAGCGCTCGGCGTGCTGGCACTGTGGGGGCCGCGTGGTGTGCTCAGTGGCTGGCTTGGCATCAACCTCCAGGATACCCCCTGGTTGCTGCTGTACGGCAACCTGTTTTTTAACCTGTGTCTGGTGGTGCGTGCGGGCGTTGATGCGCTCGGCCAGGTTAACGCGCGCCAGGTGGCTGCCGCGCGTTCCCTGGGCGCCACACCGTGGCGGGCATTCTGGCGGATTGAGTGGCCTGCCATTTCACCTTGGTTGATGTCGAGTTTGTGCCTGGTTTTTTTGTATTGCTTTGCAGGGTTTGGCCTAGCCCTGGTGCTGGGTGGTCAGCGCTTTGGCACGGTCGAGGTCGAGATTTACACCCTGGTCGCGCATGAGTTGCAGTTGGGTCAAGCCAGCGTGCTGGCGCTGTGGATGTTGCTGCTAACGGGTGCCGTGGCGCTGATTTACGCCATGCTTGAAAAGCGCCTGGCCGCGCCCAGCCGGGTAGAGCCTGTCGCTCGGCATACGCCAAAAGGTTTCGCCCAATGGTTGTCCTTGCTGGCCGCACTGGCAGTGCTGTTTGTCATTTGTGCGCTGCCGATTCTGGCCATCGTCTGGCAGGCGGTGACTGCAGGGGGGAGCGCCTGGGCTGTTGTGCTGGATGGCGAGGTGCAAGTTGCGATTTCGAACACCTTGCGTTTTTCTGCCGTGGCACTGGTGCTGGCCACCACACTGGGTGTGTTGCATGCGCTGGCGCTGCAACGCTCGGTGCTGTGGCGTGCAGCCGCCTTTTTGCCTTTTGTGGTGTCTCCGGTGACGGTGGCCTTTGGCTTGCTGTTGCTTTACCCCAGCTGGACGGCCAGTTTGCCGTTGCTGTTGGCGACCTATGCGGTGCTTGCTTACCCGTTTGTGGCCAAGTCGCTCGCGTCGGGCTTGGACAGCTTGCCGCCCCATGTGCTGCAGGCTGCCAGGACGCTGGGCGCGAACCCGCAACGCACATTTTGGCGCGTCACCCTGCCGCTGTTGCGTCCGGCTTTGCGCCGGGGAATGGCCTTTGCCGCAGCCACTGCGCTGGGTGAGTTTGCCGTCACGCTGTTTTTGTCCCGCCCTGAGTGGGCAACGCTCACCACATTGATTTATCAACGCTTGGGCCACCCGGGCGCTGCCAGTTTGGATCAGGCTTTTGTGCTGGCCTGCGTGCTGATGGGCTTGGCCTTGTTGGCGTTCTTGCTGATTGAATGGCCGGTGGCAGATCGATATGAACGCAGGCGCACGCCAGCGGGCGCTGTTGTTACTGGGGCGCTGCACCATGCTTGAATTGCGCCATCTCAGTCAAAACTATGGCGACCGCACGCTGTTGAAAGACGTCAATTTGCGTGTGGCCTCCGGGGAAATTGTGGCCCTACTGGGCTCCTCCGGCAGCGGCAAAAGCACCTTGCTGAGCATTGTGGCGGGCTTGCAGCAGCCACTCACGGGCAGTGTCTGGTTTGACGGCAGAGACATCACGCGGTTGGCGCCAGAGCAGCGCCGCTTTGCCCTCATGTTTCAAGATTTCGCGCTGTTTCCGCACCTGAATGTGCTGGACAATGTGGCGTTTGGGCTGCTTGAGCAGCATCAAGACAAGCGCAGTGCCAGACTGCGGGCGCTGGATATGCTGACGCTGTTTGGCTTGGCAGAGCATGCGCAGCACAAGGTGTGGCACCTCTCAGGGGGCGAGCAGCAACGGGTGGCGCTGGCCCGTGCCCTGATCACGCAGCCGAAAGCCCTGCTGCTTGATGAACCGTTTTCAGCGCTGGACGCTGATCTGCGCGCCAATTTACGTGATGAATTTCGCACCCGCATTAAAGCCGCTGGCATGCCCACACTGCTGGTGACGCACGACGAGTCAGAGGCACGCGCCATGGCTGCACGTGCGGTGCGTTTGGTGGATGGGCACCTTGAGTCGATGTGGTGACCAGACTGGCAATGCAATTGGTTTAGGGTGGCAAGTTCAAACAACTGCACTGATCGAACCCTCTTGGGCGTTCCGGCATAAACTGAGCAGCGTCATGATCCATTCAGAAAACTCTACCCCAAGCAGGCTCCAAGACGCCCTCGCACTTCAACGCAGAGCCTACTTTGCCAACCCCGTTCCGGACCTCGCAGAGCGCAAGGCGGATCTGCGAACTTTGCAGCGCTTCATCCGCGAACACAAAGATGCGCTGTGCGAGGCCATCAGCCTGGATTACGGCCATCGCTCGCGCCACGAAACGCTGCTGGCCGAGATATTTCCGGTGGTCGATGGCATTGACCACGTCATCGGGCAACTGCGTGGCTGGATGAGGCCACAGCGCCGTAAGGTAGATTGGCGCAACTTTTTGGGTGCGCGTAACCGAGTCATTCCCCAGCCTTTGGGGGTGGTCGGCGTGATCGTGCCATGGAACTTTCCGCTGAACCTGAGCATGGTGCCGCTCACTTATATTTTTGCAGCGGGCAACCGCGCCATGGTCAAGATGAGCGAAAACTCACGCCATCTGGCGGCCTATTTGATTCAACACATGCCGGCGTACTTTCCGCCTGAAAAGCTGCAGTTTTTTGACGAAACGGGCGGCGTGGGGGTGGCTTTCTCACAACTGAAGTTTGACCACCTTCTGTTCACTGGTTCCGGGCAGACCGGACGCGCTGTGATGGCAGCAGCAGCGCAAAACTTGTGCCCGGTCACCCTGGAGCTTGGCGGCAAATCACCCGCCATTGTGTGCAACGACTTCTCCTTGCGCACCGCCGCACAGCGGATCATGTTCGTCAAACTGCTCAACGCTGGCCAAATCTGTACCACGGTGGACTACGCTTGGCTGCCGGCGTCCAAGGTCGAAGAATTCGTGCGTCTGGCGCGTGACATTGTGGGGGCGCGTTACCCGGACCTTGGTTCTTCTGATTACACCTCAATCATTGACGATCGCTCTTTTGAGCGATTGTTGGTGGCGCTAGACGATGCCAGAAGCAGGGGTGCCAAGGTACTGCCCTTGCTGGATGGGCCAGCCTATGACCGCACCTCGCGCAAGATTGCACCGCACATCGTGCTGGATGCACCGCCGGATTGCCTGCTGATGCAGCGCGAGATTTTTGGCCCCGTCCTGCCGCTGCGCAGTTACACATCGCTGGATGAGGTGATTGACACCATCAATGCCGGGCCGCGCCCTCTGGCGGTTTATCCCTTTAGCAATGACGCGGTGCAGGTGCAAAAAATCATCGACCATGTGATGTCAGGCGGTGTGTCTGTGAACGACGCACTGTTTCATGTAGGCCAGCATGATTTACCGTTTGGTGGTGTGGGTGAGTCTGGCATGGGCCACTACCATGGCCATGAAGGCTTTGAGACTTTTTCCAAGTTGCGCCCGGTGTTTTACCAGACCCGCTTCAGTACGCTTAAATTCCTCTGGCCACCCTATGGCAAGTTTGCGGACAGGGTGCTGGCGTTTTTGGTGCGGTAAAACGCGAAAACCCGACTACGGTAAATCAATGCGCTGGAAGATTTGACCCGGGCGTCGATGACATCAACAGCCATCGAAATGCACCAAATGTAAGCAGTGGCGCACCACTTCAGTCAAAAAAAATTAAATCTGTGTCAGATTGAGTCCTGAATGTGCATGGTTGTAAAAACCCAAGCAAAAAAGATGGCACGTGTTTTGCTTTATTGATGGTGCAAGAACAGTGATTTGTGCACGAATGCGCAGATGCTTTAGCGTAGGAGTACTAGGGTTCCGGTTGCCGAATGACGAATTCGCGTGATGTCTGGTCCGAGAGTACTCCGGTCTCGAAAGAGGCTCCACGGAGGGATAAAAGCCCGGGAGAACGATGTACAGATCGTCTCTTCCTGCGCGTCCGTCATCCACTCTAGGAGCTTTCTCATGTGTTCACCAAGTTTTTCTCGCACTTCCACCCATGGAACTTCAACTCTGTTGAGCCGCTTGTTCAAGCCTGTCCTGGGTTTGGCTGTGTCAATGGTGGCTGCGTCAAGTTTTGCAGCCGGCCCCACCACCATGAAAATTGGCACGGTGGTATGGATAGGCTACGGCCCGTTTTACGTGGCAGAAGCGCTGGACTTGTACAAAAAGTACAACCTTAAAGTCTCGTTGCAAGTCTTCAACGATCCAGCGCTGATACCTTCAGCGATTGCCTCCGGTGCCGTTGATGGTGGCCATTTGACTTATGACCAAGTGATTGGGCAGGTCGCGATGGGCAATGCGCAAAAGGTGGTCATGCCGATTGACTACTCCAATGGCGGTGATGCCATCGTGGCAGACAGCAGCATCAAAACCGTCAAAGATTTCAAAGGCAAAAAGGTCGGTTTCAACCCACTGTCACCATCAGACTTTTTGCTGTCGTATGCGCTAAAAACCAACGGCATGTCCGACAAGGATATCGTGCCCGTCAGCATGACACCTGAGGCGGTTCCTGCAGCCATGGCCTCTGGCCAGTTGCCAGTGGGTGTGACGTATGAACCCAGCTTGTCTCAAATTTTGAGCCAGGGTGGTGGCAACAAGTTCAAGGTTGTGTTTTCGTCCAAGAATGCCCCGGGGCTGATTGCCGACGTGATGGTGTTTGACGACAAGGTCATCAAGGCAAAGCCCACTGAGATCACCGGCATCATCAAAGCGTACCTGGATGGCATGGCCTACATGAAAGCCAAACCTGATGAGTCCGCTAAGATCATTGGCAAGTTCATGGGCGTTTCCGCCAAAGAAGTCAAAGAGCAACTCGCGGGCGTGCACAACTTTACTTTGACTGAAATGCCCAAGGCCTTCATAAAGGCCAAGGAGACAACGTCTTATTACGCCAGCGGCGAGATCATTGGCGAGTTGCTGAAAGCGAAGGGTCAGATCAAGGTTATTCCGGCGGCCGAGGCTACCTTCGATGCGCAATTCGTCACCGCACTGACCAAGAAGTAATTGCTGGTTTGACCTGTTGCAAAACGCAATGGGCTTGGCCCATTGCGCTCTTGTTGCCCTTGTCTTGTTTCTTCAGAGGTGTTTGATGGCGCAATTTTTTCGCTACCCCGATGGCGTGTGGCCCAACATGGCCGCACTCGGATTTACTTTGGTAGGTTATGTGACTGGCGTGGCCTTGCTGGGGTCGACATCCTGGGTGCTCAATGCATTGGGCTTGTTGCTGTTGACTCAAACGCTGGTCTGGTCGGCCTACTTCATTCATGAATTCGCCCACAACGCCATTTTCAAAACCGCTGGGGCCAATGAGCGCTGGGGTACCGTGATGAGTTGGGTCAACGGCAGTTGTTATGCCAGCTTTGCCGACATGCGGCGCAAACACATGCGCCACCATGTGGAACGCGCCGATGTCATCACCTTTGACGTACGCAGCTTCCTGCTTCGCTCGCCCGCCTGGTTTCGTAACACTGTGCTGGCCTTGGAATGGGCCTACTTTCCGGCGGTGGAGTTTTTGATGCGGGCTTTTGTGCTGGCGTTGCCGTTCCAGAATGAGCGCAAGCGTGCCGCCAGAGGCCGCATTCTTGGCAGTGCCGCCATCCGTGTGAGCGCCTTTGCCGTGCTTGGCTGGTGGTCAATCAAGGCGCTGCTGCTCTACTTTTTGGCATACCTGATGTTCGTCACAGTGCTGCGGTTTGCCGACTGTTTTCAGCACACCTACGATGCCTATCCGATCCTGGATGACAAGCCCATTCCGGCTGACAAGGTGCGTGACCGCGCCTATGAGCAGGCCAACACCTTCAGCAATGTGGTGGGGTTAAACAGCCCATGGCTCAACCTGTTGTGGTTGAACTTTGGCTACCACAATGCACATCATGAACGCCCGACGGCACCCTGGCATCGCTTGCCCGCGTTCCACCGTGAGTTGTTTTCAGACGATTACGCACAGGTAACACCGGTGCGTGAATTGTTGCGAAGCTTTCACATCAACCGAGTCAAGCGTGTACTGGCGCAAGACTATGGGCAAGTGCAGGCTCCTGGTACCCCTGGGCGCGCCGATGGATTTCTGGGCGCCGTTGGCGTGTCATTTCTAACGGCGGTGTGAATTGAAATCGAACTACGCCTTGCAAGGAAAAGTTGTGGTGCTTACCGGTGCGGCAGGCGGTATTGGTCAGGGGTTGGCTCAAGCCTTTGCCGCGCAGGGGGTTCGCCTGTTGCTGCTTGATCGGGCTGCGGAGCCGCTGAGCGCGCTTGCCGGGTCACTACTCGCACACACCGAGGTAATGACAGCCGTGTGTGATCTGGGCGATGATGACCAGGTGGCTGCGGTCGCAGGGCGCCTGCAAACGCAATGGGGCACTGTGGATGTGCTGATCAACAACGCCGGGGTGGAATACCCCACCCCCATTGACAGCAGCGCGCCGGACGCCATGGTGCGCTGGTCAAACCTGCTGGACAACAATGTGGTGAGCATGGTGCGTTTGACGCGGGCTTTGTTGCCGCTCCTGCCCGCCGGGGCGAGTGTGATCAACCAGTCTTCAATCTGGGGCAAGACCGGTGTCGCTGATTTTTCGGCTTACGTCGCGAGCAAACACGCTGTCATTGGTCTGACTCGTTCGCTGGCGTTTGAGTTGGCTGGGCGTGGCATCCGCGTCAATGCGGTGTGCCCGGGCTGGATTCGTACCGAGGCTGCCATGCGCTCACTGTCAAGCATGGCGCAGCAGCAGGGGCGCAGCGAGTTGGATGTTGAGCGCGAATTGTTGTCACAACAGGCGCTGCCTGGCATGCTGGCCCCGTATGACATCGCAGGCATTTATCTGTTTTTGGCCAGCGCCGATGCTGCCCCGCTCACTGGCCAGGCCATGGTGGTGAGTAACGGCGAGGTGATGAGCTGATGGCGACTGACTTGAACTTGTCACTGAGTGGACGCACCGCACTGGTTACGGGTGCCGCGACCGGCATAGGGCATGCCATTGCCATGGCACTTGCGCGAGCCGGCGCGCATGTGGTGGTGAACCATCTGGGGCGAGCGGCGCAGGCGCAAGCGTTAGTGCAAGACCTGCAAAACCTGGGTGTGCGCTCCTGGGCGGTGGAAGCCGACATAAGTGTTTCGGTGGAGGTCATCCGCATGGAGGCGCTAATTAAGCAGGCTTATGGCACGGTGGACATCTTGGTCAACAACGCAGGCATCATCCAGGAAAAACCATTTCTGGATACCAGTGAAGTAGACTGGGACCGCATGCTCGGCACCGACCTCAAATCAGTGTTTTTGACCTCGCGCGCTTTCCTTCCCGCGATGGTGGCACAACGGCAAGGGGTCATCATCAACATCGCCTCTGACCTGGGCATTCTTGGGCGAGATCAGCTGGCCCCCTACTGCGCAGCCAAGGCAGGGGTGATCGGACTGACAAGGTCTCTGGCGCGCGAGTTCGCA
>JBBQZG010000041.1:0-21717 GCA_038207945.1 Burkholderiales bacterium | reverse complement strand
CGTGATGGCCCCAGCGCAGGTCATCGAGCCGAAAGACCTGCCGCCAGAAGTTGCAGCGGCCATACAGGCGCCTGTCAAGAGCCACGTACCAGTATTTGCACCAGTGGTGACCAGTACAGTGGCTTTAACGGCTGCTGGCGTGACAGAACCAGGCACTGGGATGGCGGTACCCGCCGTACACGGGCCAGGTGATGGTGCCGCGCCTGTCTCATGGGAGGAAGGCCTGGAAATCGAAGCACGGGCATTGCTGGCCAGCGGGCGCAGTGATGTGTGGGATGTGTTGAGCCGGCGCTTTGAATCCAGACTGATTCAGACTGCGCTGCACAACACCAAGGGTCGCCGGATAGAAGCCGCCCAAAAACTCGGCATTGGCCGCAACACCATCACGCGCAAGATCCAGGAGCTTGGCTTAGAGTGAAATAGACCTCTAGCCCTTATGGAATAAGCGCAAGAAGCTATTTAAAACATAGCTTTTGTGATGGCTCAATTGAGCCAATAGGGGCTGGCGCGGCGGTTTTTTTGCTGGCTACAGCTGCCTGACCCGCTTGCCTAATTTGGCTTACGTCAGTTCCACCAGCACTGGCGCATGGTCGCTGGGGCGCTCATTTTTGCGCGGTGCCTTGTCAATCACGCAGCTGCTGACCCGCGCCTTGAGCGCCTTGCTGACCAGGATGTGGTCAATGCGCATGCCACGGTTGCGCCGGAAGGCAAAGTCGCGGTAGTCCCACCACGAGTAGCTTTTGGCGGCCTGCGGAAACAGCCGGTAGGCATCGGTCAGGCCCAATGCCACCAGCGCATTGAGTTCATAGCGCTCTTCATCGGTGCAATGGATCTGGTCTTTCATGCCGACTGGGTCCCACACGTCGGCATCGTCAAAGGTGATGTTGCAGTCGCCCATCAGCACCAGGTTGGGGTAGGTCACCAGTTCAGCTCGCAGCCAGTCGCGCAGGCCCTTGAGCCAGGCCAGCTTGTAGTCAAACTTGTCGCTGCCAGGCTCCTGGCCATTTGGAAAATAGGCACCCACGATGCGGATGGTTTGCCCGGCATCTGTCGTTGCGCCTGCGCTTGCATCTCCACCTGCACCTGGGTTGGCGGGCAGGGCAAAGCTGCCGCTGATCACCCGAGCCAGGTCGTCATCAAAGCCGGGAATGTTGCGCTCCACGTCATTGGCGGGGGTGCGGCTGATCAAGGCCACGCCGTTGTAGGTTTTCTGGCCAAAACAGACCGACTGGTAGCCCGCCGCTTCAAAGGCCGCGTGCGGAAACTTGTCGTCGGTGAGTTTGAGCTCTTGCAGCGCCAGCACATCGACCGGGTTGTGGCTGAGCCAGTCCAGCACTTGTGGCAGTCGCACGGTCAGTGAGTTGATGTTCCAGGTGGCAAGTTTCATAGTATTTAAGCCTATAGCCCTTGATTTATAAGGGTGAGTAGCTATTATTTTTGATACGTCACAAAACTGAAGATCAAGCCACTGGCGCTGACCTGCGATTCGCGCGAGGTTTCCACCCACTCCGGTCCAAAGCGTGGCGCAAAGGCATCGCCCTCAAAGGCTGCGTCAATCTCGGTCACCACAGCGGTGCTGGCCAGTGCGATGGCTTGCCTATAAAGCTCAGCACCGCCAATGACCCAAGCCGTGCTGTCCGTTGGGCAGGCGGCGCAGGCAGCGTCCAGCGAGTGCGCCACCACGGCACCATCTGCTGTCCAATCAGGCTGGCGCGTCACCACCACGTTCAGCCGACCGGGCAAAGGGCGGAATTTGGCAGGAAGCGATTCCCAGGTCTTGCGGCCCATGATGACGGGGCAGCCCAGCGTGGTGCGCCTGAAGTGCGCCATGTCCTCGGGCAAGTGCCAGGGCAGGGTGTTATTGATGCCGATGACGCCGTTGGCGGCGCGGGCAAAAATCAGGTTCAGCTTCATTTACCCTCGGTTTAAACGGCCACCGGGGCCTTGATGGCGGGGTGGCAGGCGTAGCCGGTCACGGCGAAGTCTTCAAACGCATAGTCAAAGATGGAGGCGGGCCGGCGCTTGATTTCCAGTTGCGGGTAGGTAAATGGTGTGCGGCTGAGTTGCAACTCAACCTGCCCGGCATGGTTGCTGTAGATGTGACAGTCACCACCGGTCCAGATGAAATCACCCACGTCCAAGTCGCACTGCTGCGCCACCATGTGGGTGAGCAGGGCGTAGCTGGCAATGTTGAAGGGCACGCCCAGGAAGATGTCGGCGCTGCGCTGGTACAACTGGCAGCTGAGTTTGCCTTTGCCCCCGGGGGTGGTGGGTGGTGCCACGTAAAACTGGAAAAATGCGTGGCACGGCATCAACGCCATTTTGTCTAGGTCGGCCACATTCCAGGCGCTGACGATGATGCGGCGGCTGTCCGGATTGGTTTTGAGGGTGTCAATGACTTGGCTGATCTGGTCAATGTGGCCACCGTCTGGCCTGGGCCAGCTGCGCCATTGCACGCCGTAGACCGGGCCCAGGTCGCCGTCGGCACGCGCCCATTCGTCCCAGATCGTGCAGCCATTGTCTTGCAGCCACTTCACATTGGAGTCACCGCGCAAAAACCACAGCAGCTCGACGATGATGGCTTTCAAAAAAACCTTCTTTGTCGTCACCAGCGGAAAGCCCTGGGTCAGATCGAAGCGCATCTGGTAACCGAAGACACTGGTGGTGCCGGTGCCGGTGCGGTCCGCCTTGAACACGCCATGGGTATTCACATGCCTTAAAAAATCTTCGTATTGGGACGGCGTGGAGCTGGGTAAGCGTGACTGGGTCATGGACATGATGAGGCGGCAATCACCCGCAAATGGCGTGGGTTTTGAGGTTGCGTGAAGGGGCGCGATTTTCGGCCGCTGGTGTGCAGGTGGGCATTTACCGACCCAGCCCGCGTTTGAGCTCCTTGAGCAGCAAGACCACCTGTGTGGAGGCGTGGCGGTAGCTGCCTTCCAGGGTTTTAGCGGCCTGGTCTTTGTTGTTGGCTTGCGCCAGGGCCACCACGTTGGAGGCTTGAAGGTGAAAAAACTTGTGCCGTGCCACCAGCACCGAAAACGCCGGGTATTTTCCCAGCCGTTGGCCGCCTGGGCCGTGCAGCCATTTGCCCAGATCACAGCGGTCATCCAGACACACAACCTCAGCTTGCAGGTTTTCAGTGGAATTTCCGCTCAGGTAGTTTTGCAGGCGCAGTTTCCAGTTTTCATGCGCGGCGATGGCCGTGTCGATGTCGATTTCTGCCAGGATGGCAGCCGCCGATTTGGCATCCAGGCCCATCTGGCTGGCTGAGCCGGCAAGTTCATTGGCTGGTGTTTGGTCAGCGGTTGGACCGTTCATTCCGAAGAGTCGGCTAAAAAACCCCATGGTGAATTTCCCTTGAAAAAACGAAGCGTTAAGCAGGTGGTTTGCCCCTGTGGCATGCTGCGCAGGGATGCCAGATGTTACACAGTCTTCAATCGTTCCTGCAGCGGCTGCTGGGCAGCAATACGCGTCCCGGATTCATCAGGTTCTGCGGGTCGAGTGCCAGTTTGATGGCGCGCATTGTCTGCAGCGCCACCGGTGACTTGTAGTGGACCAAGTGCGCAACTTTCAGGCTGCCCACACCATGCTCGGCAGAAATGGAGCCGCCATGCGCCATCACCGAGTCAAAGACGATGTCGTTCACACGCGTTTCCTGCTCGGTTAAAAAGACAGCGGCGTCCTGCCCTGCGGGTGCCTGCACGTTGTAGTGCAAATTGCCGTCGCCGAGGTGACCAAAGTTGACCAGCCGCACCCCGGGGATGGCTTGGGTCAGGAAGGCATCGGTGCAGGCCACAAATTCTGCCATGCGAGAGATGGGCACCGAGATATCGTGCTTGATGTTGAGCCCTTCCTGCGCTTGCGCAAGAGGAATGCTTTCGCGCACTTGCCACAGGGTTTGGGCCTGGGCCAGGTTTTCGGTCACCACGGCATCGGTGACACAACCCAGCCCAAGTGCGGCTTCCAGCAAGCCTTCCAGCTGGTCCCTGGCATGGGCCTCGGACTCGGCGTCGGCGTTTTCCAGCAGCACGCAGAACGCCGTGTCCTGGTACAGGGGCACGCGTAAGCTGGCGAAGTGCTTGGCCACCAGGCTCAGGGTAAATTGGCCCATCAGCTCAAATCCGGTCAAATTGGCGCCCAGGTGTTGGTGCGCCAGGCCGAGGAGCTCTACGGCGGCCGTGATTGACGGCACGGCCGCCCAGGCGGTGAGCTGTGCCTTGGGCAGCGGGAAAAGCTTGAGCGTGGCCGCGGTGATGATGCCCAGCGTGCCCTCGGCGCCAATGTAGAGGTTTTTCAGGTCGTAGCCGGTGTTGTCTTTGCGCAGGCCGCTCAAACCGTGCCAGATGTCGCCTTGCGGTGTCACCACTTCCAGCCCCAGGCACAGGTCGCGGGCATTGCCAAAACGCAGCACTTGTGTGCCACCGGCGTTGGTGCCCAGGTTGCCGCCAATGGTGCAGGAGCCCTCGGCCGCCAGGCTCAGTGGAAACCAGAAGCCAGCGGCTTGCGCCTGCGCCTGCACGGTTTGCAAAATACAGCCCGCGTCAACGGTCATGGTCAGGTTGGCCGCATCCACAGCGCGTACGGCGTTCATGCGCTGCAGGCTCAGCACAATTTGTTGACCCGATTCGTCAGGCGTCGAGCCCACCACCAGCCCGGTGTTGCCGCCCTGCGGCACGATGCTCAAATTGCTGTCAGGGTGCGCGGTGCGATAACTGGCGCAAGCTTTGACCACTTGTGCCACCTCCTCGGTGGAGGCTGGGCGCAGCACCGCCAGCGCCTTGCCGTGGGTGCGTTTGCGCCAGTCTTGCGTCCAGGCGCTCAGGTCGCCTTCGGTCAGCACATGGGCTGTGCCGACAATGGTGCTGAGTTCATTGAGCAGCGTTTGCATGGTCGGGTAACGGTGTCGCCATTGAGTTGCTGGCTGTGCGGTTGGCTTGAGCCGCATTTTTCAGACGCAAACGCACGTGCAGGGCGCAGGCAGTGAACAGGGTCAGGCACAGAAAGACTTCGATCATCGCCAAATAGTTACTTGGCGGTTTGTCGCTGTAGGCGCGCACCGCGCCTTCGGTGAAATATAGCCACACCAGCAGGGTGACCCAGCGGTAGGTGTACATGCGGTGCTTCAACAACCCCGCCAATGGCAGGCACAGTGGCAAGACTTTCAGCGCCAGCCAGGAGCCGCCGGGGCGAATGGGTGCCAGCACCAGCTCCCAGGCCAGGCCCAAAATGATGAGCCCAAGCAGGCTGCCGACAGCCAGAATACGGGTCAAGGCCACGCTGCGGGTGGCTTGCGTTGCGGAAGGCGGAAAGGTGTGTGTCATTGGGATGGCATCATAGCGGCCATGAGTTCCCCGTCCACCTCCCGCATCACCTGGCCCCAGCGGCTGGATGTCTTTTTAAAAAACCTGTCCAATTTCCCCTGGAAAAACACCGCCCACACGCTGCGCGAGCGTTTCCGCGAAGACCGTTTGGGCTTGACAGCCAGCAGCCTGACCTTCACCACCACCATTGCGCTGGTGCCTTTCATCACGGTGGCGCTGGCCGTGTTCACGGCGTTTCCGATGTTCGCCAAGTTTCAGGGGGTGTTGCAGCAGTGGCTGGTTCAGAGCTTGATTCCGGACAGCATCGCGCGCCAGGTGCTGGGCTATTTGACGCAGTTCGCCGGCAAGGCCAGCAAATTGGGTGGTGCCGGTCTGGCCGTGCTGTTTGTCACCGCCTTGGCGCTGATCCTGACCATTGATCGCACCCTGAATGGCATTTGGCGGGTGCGAAAACCCCGGCCCTTGGGGCAGCGGGTGCTGGTGTACTGGGCGGCGATGACGCTGGGGCCATTTTTACTGGCGATGAGTTTGAGCCTGACGTCTTACGCACTGTCGGCGTCCAAAGGGGTCGTGGGCGGTTTGCCCGGTGGGGTGCAGTTTTTGCTGGATACCCTGCAATTTGTGTTGCTGGCTTGGGGCATAGCGGCGCTGTACCACTATGTGCCCAACACCCAGGTGCGCTGGACGCATGCCTGGGTGGGCGGCTTCTTTGTGTCTGCCGGCTTTGAGCTGGCCAAGTGGCTTCTGGTGCTGTACCTGGGCAATGTGCCCACATATTCCGTGCTGTATGGTGCATTTGCTACGGTGCCAATTTTTCTGATCTGGATCTATACCGCCTGGGTGATTGTGCTGCTGGGCGCCGTGATCACCGCCTATCTGCCCAACCTGCTCAGCGGGGTGCAGCGCCGCGCGCCGGCCCACGGCTGGCAATTTTTGCTGGCGCTCGAAGCCTTGCAGCACTTGCATCCAGTGCAGGCTAGCCCCGGGAAAGGCTTGACCATGCCGGAACTGACGCAGGCGCTCAGGGTAGACGCCTTGCAGCTTGAACCCGTGCTGGAGACGCTGGTGGAACTGGATTGGGTGGGCCAGTTGCAGGAGGCGCGTGAAGACGGCGAGGCGCGTTATGTGCTGCTGGTGAACCCCGACGTCACGCTGCTGGATCCGCTGTTCAATGCCTTGTTGTTGCAGCATGAACCCAGCACTGAAAATTTAAGAAAAAATAGCCGCTGGTCCACGATCAGCATGCGTGAGGCGCTATAAATTTTGATGAACTCTGCAGCAGTCCAAACAACCCGGCACCTGTTCCTGGCTCTTTGGCCCGACGAGGATGTTCAGCAGCAGCTGCTCGCACATGCCGGTCACTGGCGCTGGCCTCCAGAGTGCACACGGTACGCGCCGGCAGACTGGCATGTCACCCTGCATTTCATGGGCGAGGTTGACCCAAACCAGGTGCAGGATGTTGCCACCAGCGCCAAGGTGCCATTTCAGCCATTCGAGTTGGTGCTGGACCAGCCTGCGCTTTGGCACCACGGTTTGGCGGTGCTTTGCGCATCTGCCATGCCCATGCCCTTACTGGGGCTGCATGCGCAACTCGGGCAGGCGTTGCAGCACCTCGGTCTGCCGGTCGAGACCCGGCCCTATCGTCCGCACCTCACGCTGGCGCTCCGTGCGGACGCTGCCATTGTGCCCACCGCCCCTGCGCCGGTGGTGTGGCCGGTGAAGGGGTTTGCGCTTGTCGTTTCAACAGGCTGCAAAGATCAGCGCTACCGGGTGATTCACGCCTATGCCTGACCGCATCAGTCAGGTTCCCCGAGGCGGCCATTGACGTCCTTATCCCCACAAAGCGTGGGCAAGGCTGTGGACAAGTGACTGAACAAGCCCGCAAAACGGCGTCAGCCATGGCGCTACGCGGTGTGCTTAAACAATGGGCAGTGGCCTGCGCAAGGTGACCTGCAGCGCGAACCCAGGATTGAAAAGTTATGTAAAACTGGCCTCTAGCCCTTGATTAGATTGCGTTATTAACTATAAAAAAATAGCATTTAAAGATGTTGGAAAATCTCTCTACCTATTCACAGTTGCAAAGAGCAAACCTCAATGAACCCAGCCGATCCATCACTCACCCAACCCCTGCTGCCTGATCACCTGTCAAGCGACGTGCGCAGCCCGCATCACGTCGCCGCTGTGTTCGAACACGACATCGGCATCCGGCTCAACGACAAAGAACTGTTCAACGTGGAGGAATACTGCGTCAGCGAGGGCTGGGTCAAAGTGCCTGCTGGCAAAACGCGCGACCGCAAAGGCAACCCGCTGCAGATCAAACTCAAGGGCAAGGTCGAGGCGTTTTACAAATAAGCGCTGGGGCGGACTGGCTTGAAGCTGGCCCCGTCCTGCAAAAAACCGCACAACGCCGCCAACATGTCTTCAGGTGTTTCATTCATCTGGTGATGCCCACCAGGCAAATAGACCACTTTCGCAAGTTTGGCCAGCTCAATTAGTGCTTGCGCTGCCTTGGGTGGGGTCATCTGGTCTGCTTTGCCCAGCACAAACAACACCGGGCAGGTGACTTGCGCCATGGCTTGCAGGCCGTTTTCGTAGCTGTCGCAGGCTTTGAACCCGGTATAAAACACATTCACTGCGGCGTTGCTGGCCAGCACGCGGCGGCCCAGCGCCATCGACGCGCCGTACACCCAGGTGCCTGGCCCCAAGGCGGAAGGCGGTGGGGCCAGGGTGGCGCGTGAAAACACGTTGACCATCTCCAGCGCCTTCATGGGGGCGCTGACAGAGGCTTCCAGCAGGGCAGGGGACACGCGCATGGGAAAGGCCGTGCCCACCAGCACCAACTTGCTGATGCGCTCAGGTGCGCGTGAGGCAGCTTCCAGTGCAATCAGCGAACCCAAGCTATGGCCAATCAGCACCGCTTGCCCAAGCCCTGCGGCATCCATCAAGGCGAGCACAAAGTCGGCTGCGTCTTCCACGCTGGCAGGTGGATCGCCGGCGCTTCGGCAATGACCGGGCAAATCCACGGCCAGCACGTTCCAGCCGTGGTGCGCAAAGTAGCGGGTTTGCAAAATCCACACGCTGTGGTCATTCAGCACGCCATGGATGAAAATGGCCGTGGGCTTGGCCGCATCAAAGGGCTTGCCACCGGTGTAGCAATACGTGTTGTGGCCGTTGATGGTGAGATTCATGCTGTTTTCTCCGCAGCTTTCAAAGCCCGCTTGAGGTCGTCAATCAAATCATCCGGGTCTTCCAGGCCAATGCTCAGGCGAATCGTGCCCTGGGTGATGCCGGCGCTGCTGAGCGCCGCATCGTCCATGCGGAAGTGTGTGGTGCTGGCGGGGTGAATCACCAGGCTGCGGCAGTCGCCCACGTTGGCCAGGTGACTGAAGATTTTGAGCGTTTCCACAAACGCCTTGCCCTGGGCGCGGCTGCCTTTCAAATCGAAACTGAAGACCGAGCCCGCGCCGCGTGGCAACAGTTTTTGCGCCAGCGCGTGGCTGGGATGGCTTTCCAGCATGGGGTGTCCCACGCGCGCCACAAACGGTTGGCTGGCCAGAAATTCGACCAGCTTGTGCGTGTTGCTCATGTGCCGTGCCATGCGCAGCGGCAGCGTTTCCATGCCCTGCAAAATCAGCCAGGCTGAGTGCGGGCTCAGACAGGCGCCAAAGTCGCGCAAGCCTTCACGTCGCGCCCGCAGCAGGAACGCGCCTACGGTTGATTCCTCTGAAAACACCATGTTGTGAAAGCCGTCATAGGCTTGGCAAAGCTCGGGGAACTTGCTGGCCGCCCCCGTTGCGCGGTCAGACGGTGCATCCCAGTCAAAGCTGCCGCCGTCCACCACCAGCCCGCCAATCACTGTGCCGTGGCCGCTTAAAAACTTGGTGGCCGAGTGGTAGACCAGGTCGGCACCATGCTCAAAGGGCTTGAGCAGCCAGGGTGTCGTCAGGGTCGAATCTACCAGCAACGGCACGCCAGCCTCATGGGCAATGGCGCTCACGGTGGCCATGTCGAGCACATCCAGCCCCGGGTTGCCCACGGTTTCACCAAAAAACAGCCGGGTGTTGGGCCGCACCGCCGCGCGCCAGCCGTCAATGTCACCGGGTTTGACAAAGGTGGTGTCAATGCCAAAGCGGCGCAGCGTGTAGTGCAGCAGGTTCTGGCTGCCGCCATACAGCGCGGTGCTGGCCACAATGTGGCTGCCTGCGCCCATCAGGGTGGCAATGCTCAGGTGCAGCGCAGCCTGGCCGCTGGCCACCGAGATGGCGCCAATGCCGCCCTCAAGCGCGGCAATGCGCTGCTCCAGCACCGCGTTGGTGGGGTTGCTGATGCGGCTGTAGACATGGCCGGCGCGCTCCAGATTAAAGAGTGACTGGGCGTGGTCGCTGCTCTCGAACACAAACGACGTGGTGAGGTAGATTGGCACGGCGCGTGCCCCGGTGGCAGGGTCAGGCGCGGCGCCTGCGTGCAGGGCCAGGGTGTCAAAAGCAGGGTCAGAGTAGCCGGGCATGTGGGTCTTTCATGGTGGGGTGCATGGCGTGACGCAAAAATTTATTACCGAACTTGTCCGCCACGGTGTAAATCACTAGGGTTTAACGGCGCATTGTGGGCTATATTTCGACTAAATTTAACCATTTGCATCGATCAACCCAACACGAGGAGCACCATGAAAGTCAGCGATATCTTGCGCATCAAAGGCGGTACTTTATTCACAGCAACGCCGGAGGAAACCTTGATGAGCGCCCTCAAGCTGATGGCTGACCGCGACATTGGCTCGCTGGTGGTGATGGCGCATGGCGAGTTGGTGGGTATGCTGACCGTGCGCGAACTCACCCAGGTCTTGATCAAGACCGGTGGCAACGTCAGCACCACCATTGTTCGCACCGCCATGGACGACCATCCCCTGACCTGCACCATGGAAACCGACATGGATGAAGTGCGCCGCATGATGCTGGACCGCCATGCCCGCTACATGCCGGTCATGGACAAGAAAATGCTCATGGGTGTGATCAGCTTTCACGACGTGGCGCGCGCCGTGGTGGACAGCCAGAACTTTGAGAACCAGATGCTCAAGGCCTACATTCACGACTGGCCTGAGGGCCAGGCGCCGGCAGACGCACCCAAGCTCTAGTTCCGAATTTCGGCGCCCACGCTGTTGCCCGCTCTGGGATAATCACGCCCCATGAGCGGCAATACCTTCGGAACCTTATTCGCAGTCACCAACTTTGGTGAATCCCACGGCCCGGCCATTGGCTGTGTGATTGACGGCTGCCCGCCAGGCATGCCGCTCAGTGAGGCCGACATCCAGCCTGACCTCGATCGGCGGCGTCCGGGCACCAGCAAATTCGTCACCCAGCGCAATGAACCCGATGCGGTGGAGATCTTGTCGGGTGTGTATGAGGGCAAAACCACCGGTACACCGATTTGCCTGCTGATCAAAAACACCGACCAGCGCAGCAAAGATTACGGCAATATCGTTCAGACCTTTCGCCCCGGCCACGCCGACTACGCATATTTTCAGAAATACGGTATTCGTGACCCGCGTGGCGGTGGCCGCTCCAGCGCACGTCTGACTGCGCCCATGGTGGCTGCCGGTGCGGTGGCCAAAAAATGGTTGTTCGATAAATATGGCACCGTGTTTCGCGGTTGCATGACGCAAATCGGCGAACTGCCGATTGCCTTCGAGTCGTGGGACCATGTGCCCTACAACCCGTTTTTTGCCCCGGTGGCTGATGTGTCAACCTTGGAGGCCTACATGGGTGAACTGCGCAAGAGCGGCGATTCCTGCGGTGCACGGCTGCGTGTGAGCGCGTCCAACGTGCCTGTGGGCCTGGGCGAGCCGCTGTTTGACAAGATGGACGCCGACATTGCCTACGCCATGATGGGTGTCAACGCCGTGAAAGGTGTCGAGATTGGCGCCGGTTTTGCCAGTGTGGCGCAGCGTGGCAGCACGCACGGTGATTCATTGACGCCGCTGGGGTTCAGCGGCAACAATGCCGGCGGCGTGCTCGGTGGCATCACCAGTGGGCAAGACCTGGAGGTGTCGGTGGCCATCAAACCCACCAGCTCGATCCTGACCCCGCGTGCCTCGATTGACATGGCGGGTCAACCCACCGAGGTGGTCACCAAAGGCCGTCACGACCCGTGCGTGGGCATTCGCGCCACCCCCATCCTGGAGGCCATGCTGGCGCTGGTGGTCATCGACCATGCGTTACGCAACCGTGCGCAATGTGGAGACGTGCAGTCTGTGCTGCCGCCGATTGCCGCGCATTTTTGAATTTAGAAGAAATTTAAGATAAATAGGCTTCTAGGCTTTTAAATACAAGCGCTATCAGCTATAAAAAATGTAGCATTTTTGGCTTGTCTGACATGTCTTGAGGACATGCTTTGGCGATACTGAACGAAGATGAACACTATGAAAACCCCTGAACTGCTGGCTCCAGCAGGCTCCCTGGCCATGCTGGAGACCGCCCTGGCCTTTGGTGCCACGGCCATTTACGCCGGCCAGCCACGCTACTCATTGCGTGTGCGCAACAACGACTTTGGCGACATTGAGGTGCTCAAACAAGGCATCGACACTGTGCACGCCAAGGGCGCCAGGTTTTTCCTGGTGAGCAACATCTTCCCGCACGGCAACAAGATCAAGCACTACATCAACAACATGGCTCCGGTGGTCGCGTTGAAGCCCGACGCGATGATCATGTCCGACCCCGGCCTGATCATGATGGTGCGCGAGACTTGGCCCGAGATGGAAATTCATTTGTCGGTGCAGGCCAACACGGTCAATGCTGCGGCAGTGCGCTTCTGGAAAGCGGTGGGTGTGAAACGTGTGATTTTGTCGCGCGAGCTGTCGCTGGATCAGGTGGCTGAAATCCGCCAGGACTGCCCCGACACCGAACTTGAGGTGTTTGTGCATGGTGCGTTGTGTATCGCCTATTCGGGCCGCTGCCTGCTGTCTGGGTATTTCAACCACCGCGACGCGAATCAGGGCAGTTGCACCAATTCTTGCCGTTGGGACTACAAGACGCAAAAAGGCGTGGTGGATGCCTCGGGTGATGTGCTGACGCGCCAGGCGGCCATGGCGCGTGAGCGCGAACACGGCGAACGCTCAGGTGGTGGTGTATTGCCAGACCAGGGGGATATTGAACGCGTGCCCGCTGCCGATCAGGTCTACATGCTTGAAGAAAGCCAGCGCGCGGGCAGTTACATGCCGATTGAAGAAGACGAGCACGGCACCTACGTGATGAATTCCAAAGACCTGCGCGCCATTGAGCACGTCAAACGACTGGTGGACATTGGCGTGGATTCGCTCAAAATTGAAGGCCGCACCAAGAGCCCGTATTACGTGGCGCGCACCGTGCAGAGCTACCGTCGTGCCATTGATGACGCGGTGGCCGGACGCGAGCTTGACCCGGCGCTGCTCGGGCAGCTCGAAGGCCTGGCGAACCGGGGCTACACCAGCGGCTTTTTCCAGCGCCACACGCCCGAGGCCACGCAAAATTACCTGCGCGGTTACTCTGAGTCTGGCCGTAGCCTGTATGTGGGCGATGTGGTGAGTTTTGATGCCGTGCGGGCGCTGGCCGAGGTGCGGGTCAAAAATCGCTTTGCCGTGGGTGACTGGCTGGAAATCATTGCGCCTGCCGGCAATGTCGATGTGCAGCTCTTGCGCATGGAAAGCCTGGAGGGCGCCGCCATGTCCGTGGCGCCAGGCAGCGGTCACACCGTGTGGTTGCCGCTGCCCGAGAGCGCAGTGGGTGCGTTTGTGGCGCGTTATGTCAATCCACCCGAAACCACAGCGCCAGAAGTTAATGGAATTTTTGCACTCTAGCCCTTATAAAATAAGCGCATTTAGCTATCAAAATGGAAGCAATCCGGATCCCGCCCGATGAAATCGTCCTGAGTGCCATTCGCGCCCAAGGCGCGGGCGGGCAAAACGTCAACAAGGTGTCGAGCGCTATCCATTTGCGTTTTGACATTGCCGCATCCAGCCTGCCCGAGGACGTCAAGGAACGTTTGCTGGCCCTGCACGACAGCCGCATCACCAAAGACGGCGTGCTTGTGCTCAAGGCGCAGCAGCACCGCACGCAAGAGATGAACCGCTTTGACGCGCTGATTCGCCTGCACGAACTGGTCAACAGCGTGGCGCAGCCGCCCAAAGACCGCAAGCCCACCCGACCCACGCGTGCGTCCCTGCGGCGCGTGCGAGAGGCCAAAACCCAGCGCGCCCAAACCAAGGCCTTGCGCGGGCGGGTTCAGGAATAAGCGCCGGAAAACTTATCTCAGATAATGCCGCCACGTTTGGCCCGGTCGGGCCGCAACATCATTTGCATGGCAAAACACACCTAATACATGGCAATTCAATGGTTCCCCGGTCACATGCACTTGACCCAAAAAGCAATCAGCGAGCGCATCAAGAACATTGATGTGGTGATCGAACTGCTGGATGCGCGCCTGCCCGGCTCAAGCGCCAACCCGATGTTGGCCGAGCTGACCCAGGGCAGACCCGCCCTGAAAGTGCTCAACAAGCAAGACCTGGCTGACCCGCTGCGCACGGACGCCTGGCTGGCGCACTACAACGCCTTGCCTGGCACCCGCGCCATCGGCCTGGATGCCAGCATGGCCGCGCCAGCCAAGGCGTTGATCAAGGCCTGCCATGAACTGGCACCGAATCGGGGCGGCATGGTCAAACCGATGCGGGTGCTGATTTGCGGCATTCCGAACGTCGGCAAGTCCACCCTGATCAACACCTTGACGGCCAAACGCGCTGCCAAAACCGGCGATGAAGCCGGTGTCACCAAACTTGAGCAACGCATCAGCCTGGCTGACGACTTTTACCTGTATGACACGCCCGGCATCCTGTGGCCGCGCATCATCGTGGCCAAGAGCGGTTACAACCTGGCCGCTAGCGGTGCCGTTGGCCGCAACGCGTTTGATGAGCAAGAGGTGGCGCTGGAGCTGCTGGACTACCTCGGAATCCATTACCCTGCGCTGCTAGAAGGTCGCTTCAAGCTCAAGGGGGCCGCCAGCATGACCGATGAGCAATTGCTGGAAGCCATTGGCCGCAAGCGCGGCGCGCTGCGAGGTGGCAAACAGATCGATCTGCAAAAAGCCGCCGAGATTGCCATCTACGACTTTCGCTCTGGCGTGATGGGGCGCATGACGCTGGAAACCCCGGAAGAGTTTGCGCAGTGGCTGGCAGTGGGGCAAACACTGGACGCCGAGCGTCAGGTGAAAAAAGACGCGATCGAGCTGGACCGGAAAATCAGGTTCAAGAAAATCCCGCGCCCTGATTTGCGCGGTGACCGGTGACGGCCGGCTTATTCCCCCTCGTGCAGCACCACATCCGAGCAGGGGTAGGCCACGCAGGGCAGCACATAGCCGTCTTCTTTTTCCTCTGAACTCAGCCCTGGCCATTCAATCTCATAGCGTACCCGGCCGCTTTCGAGCTTGCCAAAGCAGGTGCGACAGGTGCCGTTACGGCATGAACTTGGCCAATCAATGCCGCCTTGTTCCATGGAGATCAACAAAGGCTGGATGCCCCAGGCATCAAACTGCTGGCCGTCAGGCTGGGTTTGGCCGATAAAAAAAGGCCGGGCTTGAAAATCGCTCATGGGGTGACTGTGAAGATAAAAGGGTCTCTTCGCCCAAGGCGACGGAGTGATATTAGCTATAAAATACGTAGCATAATTTTATCTTTAAATCATTCGTTGAGTTATTTTCATGTCTTTAAAGCTTTCTGTTTCCCCTGATCTGAACGATCCCAATCCGCTGGTGATTTACCACGGTCACAACTGTCCGGACGGTTTTGCCGCTGCGTTGGCCGCCTGGCTCTATTACGCTGGCAAGGCCGAATTTCTTGGTCTGGACCATGGTGACGTGAAGTCGGTGGATGACCTGCCCGCGTTGGCTGGGCGAGCGGTTTACATTCTGGACTTTTCTTTTTCAGACCACATCCTTCGTGCCATCGAAGAGCGCGCCGCCAAGCTGGTCCTGTTGGACCACCACTTGAGCGCCGCTGAAAAGCTCACCGGCTTTCAGTGTCGGTGTGGCGCGGTGCACTTTGACATGACGAAGTCCGGTTCACGTTTGGCGTGGGAATTTTTCCATCCGGCCGAGCCGATCCCCGATCTGGTCCGCTTTGTGGAAGACCGTGACATCTGGACGTGGCAATACCCTGACAGTGCCGGATTTCTGGCTGCGCTGGACATGGAGCCGTTTGAGTTTGAGCGCTGGCAGGCGATTGCCGGGTTTGATGCGGCACACATGGCGCTGTATATTGAGCGCGGCCGTGCCATGGATGAAAAGTTCTCCAAGCTCTCAAGCTTGATTGCCGAAGGTGCACAACCCATTGTGTTCAATGGTGTGACCGGCCTGATGGTCAACGCCCCTGGGGTGTTTCACAGCTTGGTGGGCGACATGCTGAGTCAAAAATCCGGCTCCTTTGCGCTGATGTGGGCGGTTGACAAAAATGCGGTGGTGAAGTGCGGCTTGCGTTCCCTGCCAGGGTTTAACTGCATTCCGCTGGCGGCCAGCATGGGCGGCGGTGGACACGCGCAGGCGTGCGGTTTCAAAATGCCTTACCAGCGCTTGCCCGAGTTGCTGGGTGGCAGCTTGACGGCTGCTGTGCCTGTTATCACCAAATAATTGCGTCCCGCGCAGCGCAGGCACGGGTCATGTGCGTATGCGCCCGTCGCCGGTCAGCATGGAGAGTTCGACAAAACTGGAGGCGACGTGGTTGGTGGGTGACATTCGCAAGGCAAAGCCACCCATCGAGTAGTTGCCAAGAGATTCCAGGCCACGCACCAGTCCTTCTCGCATGGCCGGTCGGTTGTTTTGGTGTTCCATGCCTTCGGTGAACAGGCGCGCCGCCAGATAACCTTCCATGCTGGAGTAGTTGGCTTGCACCGTGCCGCCAGCTTGTTTGATGGCGGCGACAAATTCACGGGTGATGGGGCGTGCCGGGTTGTACGGTGAGGGCACCACTTGGGACACCACCACGCCTGCGCCGTCTTTGCCCAATTCGTCAGCCAGCGCTTGCGTGCCAACAAACGACACGTTGAAGAAGGTGCCACCAAACCCTGCCTTGCGCGCCGCCCGGATGAAGGCCGCGCAGGACTTGTAGGCACTGACCTGAATAATGGCATCGGGCGTGGCTGCCGTGATGGTTTTTACCGCGTTGGCCACGTCCACTGAGTTGCGTTCTACCGTGGAGAGTGCCACTGGCGTCAGTCCGAGTTGGGTCAGCGCCAATACCGCGCCGTCCAGGCCCGCTTTGCCGTACGAGTCATTTTGGTAAAACACGGCAATTTTTTTCAAACCTAGATTGGTGAGTTGTTTGACGATCAGTGCAGTTTCGTCGTTGTACGAGGCACGCAGGTGAAACACGTTTTTGACCATCGGTTCCCGCAAGGCCATGGCGCCGGTGAACGGTGCAATGAAGGGGATCTGGGCTTTTTTGACCAGCGGCAGCGCCGCCAGGCTGGTCGGCGTGCCAATGTAGCCAAACAGGGCAAAGACGTCCTCGTCAATCAACTTGCGGGTATTTTCCGCACAACGGTCTGGCTCATAACCGTCATCCAGCGTTTTGATCTCGACGCTTCTGCCTGCCACACCACCCTGGGCGTTGATCTGGTCAAACCAGACCTTGGCACCCTGGTGAAACTGAATGCCCAATTGCGCTGCCGGGCCGCTGAAGGCGGCCGACTGGCCCAGAATGAGCTTGCTGCTTTGAGCGCGTGCCCGGTTCAAATGCAGCAGCGGTAAAGCAGCGGTGGCAGCAGAAAACTGTCGGCGTGTGATCATGGGGTCGGTCCAGCAAATGCTATTTTTCAAAGCGGCCAAGCCGCTGGCAGTCAGTCAACACCAAGCAACTTGGCCAACGCGCCGGTGTCCATGGCACCGCTGTTACTGACGATCTCGCCGCTGCGGCGATTTTTGGCGAGGATGAATGGCACCGAATCCACGCCCAGGCTGTTGAGCAACTGGGTGTTGTTCTTGACGGCCTGAACCAGTTCATCTGGCGGACTGCTGGAGGCGGCCATGCCGCCCGTGCCTGCCAGCAGCGACTGTTCATGCGCCGACATGGCTTCGAGCGGGTTGGCCGAGGCAAGCAAAGCGGCAGCCTGCGACAGACTCTTGCCCGAGTTGAAGGCAATCGGCACCCAGACAAATTTCACCTTGTCATGCAGCGGGATCGATGCTTGCCACAAGTGGCCGCAATGCGGGCATTGGGGGTCAAACAGCACGTAGACAGCTTGTGCGCTCATCAGGGCGCCTACGGTAAAACCTTTGCCGGTTGCCACAACTTTGTCGTAGCTGGTGGTGGTGATGGCGGCAGTGGCCGGTGCTGCGGGTGCAACTGGCGCGTCCTGCTTGGAGCAGGCGCCAAGAAGCAGCAAAAGCGCGGTGGCCAGAGAGAGGGGCAGGGCAGCAGATTTCAAGCGATTTCTTTCACACGAGTTGGCGGTGCGCCTATTTTGGCAGCGAAATCGCGTTCAGGCACCGTGCCGGGTCACTGTCAGTGCGCTTTTTTGGCCGCGTTGCGCTAGGTGGCAAGCGCCGCCTGTGCGGCGGCCAGCCGGGCAATGGGCACGCGGTAGGGCGAGCAGCTGACGTAATCCAGCCCAACCCGGTGGAAGAACGCCACCGATGCCGGGTCGCCGCCGTGTTCACCGCAGACCCCGACCTCAAGGCTCGGGCGCACACTGCGGCCTTTTTCCACCGCCATCTGCACCAGCACGCCAACACCCTTCTGGTCAATGGAGCGAAACGGGTCATGCTCATAGATGCCGCGCTTGAGGTAGTCGGGCAAAAACTTGCCGGCATCGTCGCGCGAGAAACCCAGCGTCATCTGCGTCAGGTCGTTGGTGCCAAAGGAGAAAAACTCGGCGTTGGAGCCAATGCTGTCGGCAATCAGCGCGGCGCGCGGGGTCTCGATCATGGTGCCCAGCAGATAGTCCAGGGTCTCACCGCGCTCGGCAAATACCGTGGCGGCGGTGCGGCGAATGACCTCGGCCTGGGCATTGAACTCACGCACCGTGCCGACCAGTGGCACCATGATTTCAGCCTTCACGTGAATACCCAGCGCCCGCACGTTGAGCGCGGCTTCCAGCACCGCGCGGGTTTGCATTTCGGTGATTTCCGGGTAGCTGATGTCCAGGCGACAGCCGCGGTGGCCCATCATGGGGTTGAACTCGTGCAGTTCCTCCACCCGCATCTTGATTTTGCCCAGCGGCACGTGCATCTCGGCAGCCATGACGCGCTGGTTGGCATCGTCATGCGGCAAAAATTCGTGCAACGGTGGGTCGAGCAGGCGGATGGTGACGGGCAGGTCGTGCATTTCACGGAACAGGCCTTCAAAATCGCCGCGCTGCATCGGCAGCAGCTTGGTCAGGGCCTTGCGGCGGCCGGCCTCGTCGTCGGCCAGAATCATTTCGCGTACGGCCAGAATACGCGCGCCTTCAAAGAACATGTGTTCGGTGCGGCACAGGCCAATGCCAGTGGCCCCAAAGCTGTGGGCCACCTTGGCATCAGCCGGGGAGTCGGCGTTGGCGCGAATCTCCAGACGCTTGTATTTGTCGGTCAAGGCCATCAGCGCGCCAAAGTCGCCGCTGAGTTCAGCGTCTTTGGTGGCTACTTTTCCCTCAAATACCTCGCCAGTAGAGCCATTCAAAGACAGCCAGTCGCCCTCGTTGTACACCGCATCACCCACCGTCATGGTGCGGGCCTTCAGGTCAACGTGCACGGCCCCGGCACCCGAGACGCAGCATTTGCCCATGCCACGCGCCACCACGGCGGCGTGTGAGGTCATGCCGCCGCGCGCCGTCAAAATGCCCTTGGCCACGCTCATGCCACGCAGGTCTTCGGGCGAGGTTTCCTGGCGCACCAAAATCACCGCCTTGCCAGCTTTGGCCCAAGTCTCGGCCTCGTCGGCAAAAAACACAATTTGCCCGGTGGCCGCACCGGGCGAGGCGGGCAGGCCACGGGCGACCAGTTTGGCGGCCTTGAGTGCTTTGGGGTCAAAAATGGGGTGCAGCAGTTCGTTCAATCGGTCAGGGCTGACACGCAGCAACGCGGTTTTTTCATCCACCATGCCTTGCTTGAGCATCTCCATGGCGATGCGCACCATGGCCGCACCGGTGCGTTTGCCGTTGCGGGTCTGCAGCATCCAGAGCTTGCCCTCCTGAATGGTGAACTCCAGGTCTTGCATGTCCTTGAAGTGGTTTTCGAGCAGGGTCTCAAAGTGCAGCAGTTGCTGGTAAATCGGCGGCATCAGCTCTTCGAGCGATGGGTAACGGGTGCGGCGCTCGTCGTCGCTGACCAGCGCCAGCTCGGCCCAGCGCCGTGAGCCGACCAGCGACACCTGTTGTGGCGTGCGGATGCCGGCCACCACGTCTTCGCCCTGGGCGTTGACCAGAAATTCACCATTGAACAGGTCTTCGCCGGTGCCGGCGTCGCGCGTGAAGGCCACACCGGTGCCGCTGCTGTCGCCCAGGTTGCCAAACACCATGGCCTGCACGTTCACCGCCGTGCCCCAGTTCGCCGGGATGTCATTGAGTTCGCGGTAGACCTTGGCGCGGTCATTGTTCCAGCTCTCAAACACCGCCCACACGGCGCCCCACAGCTGTTCCCAGGGGTCGGTCGGAAAGTCGCGACCTATTCGCGCGCGAATCAATGATTTGAAGCGCTGCACCAGTTCCTTCAAATCCTCAGCGTCCAGGTCAGTGTCAAGCTTGACGCCGCGTTTGTCCTTGAGCATGTCGATGATGATCTCAAACGGGTCGTGCTCTTCTTTTGACAGAGGCTTGAGACCCATCACCACATCGCCATACATCTGGATAAAGCGGCGGTAAGAGTCCCAGGCAAAGCGTTCGTTGTTGGCCTTGCGCGCCAGGCCCAGCACGGCGTCATCGTTCAAGCCCAAGTTCAGGATGGTGTCCATCATGCCGGGCATGGAGGCCCGTGCCCCCGAGCGCACCGACAGCAGCAGCGGGTCTTGCGCATTGCCAAATTGTTTGCCCATTTCTTGCTCGACAAACGTGACGCCCTGCAGCACCTGCTCGTGAATCAGTGCCAGCACGGCATCGCGGCCAAGCTCGGTGAACGCGGTGCAGGCCTCGGTGCTGATCGTGAAGCCCGAGGGCACGGTGATGCCCAGGCGGCACATTTCGGCCAAGTTGGCACCCTTGCCGCCCAGCAGGTTTTTCATGTCAGCGGCACCTTCAGTGCGGCTACTGCCAAACAGGTAGACGTATTTAAGTGAGGAATTCATGGACAGCCCCCAAGTTGATTCGTATGAATCAGTACAGTATCTGCCACCGCCAAGACAGGGTCAAGGGTGGCGTCAAAAGCCGACTGATGTGCGCGTGTTTGAGTCGGTGCGAACGGCGAACATGCGCACGGGTCTGGCTCAGGCGAGCGGCGGAATACGCAGCTTCTGGCCTGGATAAATTTTGTCTGGATGGCTCAGCATGGGCTTGTTGGCCTCAAAAATAGCCATGTACTTGCCTGCGTTACCGTAGTAGGTTTTGGCAATAGCTGACAGTGTGTCACCACGCACCACGTCGTGAAACTTTGATTCGGCGGCGGGTTCAGTCACAGCCAGCAGGTTGTCCACCGAGACCACGCCGGTCACATTGCCACAGCACAGCGCGGCCTTTTCACTGGCCTCCTGGGTCGGTGCGGTGCCTTGCAGGGTGACTTTGCCAGACGCGCCGTCGAAAGTGACCACCAAGGCCGTAAGTCCGAGTTTTTGCATGTCAATGTAGGCGGCAATGGCCTTGGCTGCATCGGTGTTGAGTTGCGCCAGGCTGGCTTTGGCTGTAACACTGGTGGTGGCGCTGGCTGCTGCAGCCTCAACCTCTTTGTGACCAAACAACTTTTCGCCGGCTTCCTTGATAAAACTGAACAATCCCATGGTGCCGCTCCTTAAGAAACATCAACCCCAAAATCAGGGTTGATGCAATGTAACAGCACATGCACACCGGCACCCTGAGCGGGGTGTGGTGTCAATCAGTCAGCCAGCGCCGCTGTCACTGTTTTTTTCTTGGCTGTGGTCGCTGTTTTGGCCTTGACCGTCGTCGTGGCTTTTGCTTTGGCCGTGGGCGCCTTGCGGACTGCGGTACGGGTGCGTTTGGCCACTGCGGCTACCACGTGGTCACCGGCAATTTTGCCCGCCAGATGGGCCGATTTTTGTTCGATGGTGCTGGCCAGCGCACTCAGGGCGACGGCGCCTGGCAGGGCGGCCTGGGCCAGCGTGCTCAGGACATGTGCGCCGGTTTTGTCTTCAAAACGATCGGCGTTGACAGACAACCCATGCACACCGGCGTCAGCGAGTTTGACGACCTGGTTGACCACGTTTTGCGCGCCGCCAGATGTCACCGTCAAACCCTTGAGG